>JAFVTL010000077.1 GCA_017503235.1 Bacteroidaceae bacterium
AGCGGTGTAGGTTCTCTTTTCGGAAGCGGTAAGCTGAAAGAACTGGAACATCACATCGAGCAGCTACATCAGGAAATTACCAAACGGGACAAAGCTACTGATGAATTAAAAATTCAGATACAACAAATACAGGAACAGCATAGCAGACAAATTCGTAATCTTCAAAGAATACATAATCAAGAACTTGAAGCCAAAGACAAGGAAATATCAC
This sequence comes from Bacteroidaceae bacterium, assembly GCA_017503235.1. Lineage (GTDB taxonomy): Bacteria > Bacteroidota > Bacteroidia > Bacteroidales > Bacteroidaceae > Phocaeicola. The sequence goes on from JAFVTL010000077.1 coordinate 212, forward strand.
GATTGAGCACCTTGCTTGAAAAAGCCCACAAATGGTTTCCCATGTTCAAAGAGATGTTGAGAATGGAAAAATTATGCGCTGTTATCGGGTTTACCAAAGACATGATAGAAAACCTCTTGACAAAGAAAGAATCCATACAATGTAGTGGCAAAATTTATTCCGAAGAACACAGGTGGAAATTTGACATCAAGAATGATATTTTTAGGGTTGAGAAACATCCGATGGATAGTGGTAAGCTTATGCTGACCATAAACCGACAACCCATAGTACAATGGTTTAAGGAACAATGGGAAAAGTTACAGCAGAATCTACGTAACTCGGTGCAGAGAGAGCAAAAATCCAGAGGATTTAGAATATAGAATAGCCTATTATTAATAAAATCAAGTATCTATGCATCCAAACAGATTGTTTTTATTACAGAATCAAAATCCTAAGAATTTATAAAAAATGAAGCCTAAAGAAGTTTTGGAAAAATGGATAGATTGCTTTAACAAAGCAGATGCTTATCATATAGCAGAGCTGTATGCTACTAATGCAGTAAATCATCAAGTCGCAAACGAACCAATAATAGGTAAAGAATCAATCTACAAAATGTTTGTGAATGAATTTGCCACTGCTAAAATGGTTTGTATGGTGGAAAATATTTTTGAAGATGGCGAATGGGCTATCATGGAATGGAAAGACTCTCTTGGACTTCGTGGATGCGGATTTTTTCATGTAAAAGATAACAAAATCGTCTTTCAAAGAGGGTATTGGGATAAACTTTCATTCTTGAAGCAACACAATCTTCCAATTGAATAAGTACTATCAGAATACGGACTGGGAAATTGAAATACCCAGTCCGAGTTATATAATGAATTTTACTTGTTAAACTATTTAAAGTCAGTTGGATAACAAACCATACCTTTCACATTCTCAGTAGCTCCAGGTATTAATTCAGCCACCATGCAATATTCATGAGAGACTTCGAAAGGAAATTCAATTCCTAAATCGATAGCCTTGCGATAGCCAAATCGAGGATAATACTCTTTATGCCCCAATACGACTGCTGTGCCGTAACCCAAAAGTGCTGCCCTCTGATGGGCTTACTGAATCAACATCCCCCCCAATTCCCTTACGCTGGAATTCCGGCAAGACTGCCAATGGAGCTACACTCAGGGATGTGACAGACTGGGTGTCACTGTCTATCTTTACTTCTGTAAGTAAGATATACCAGACAATTTGTTTTTCTGTCATTTTCTTGTTCTTATCTAATTGTTAGGCTCATTGTTGTTATACATTGTTTAATTATAGATAAATCGTGAATATCCTTCTCTCTTAAATCGTAGCCCGAATGGAATACTTGTTGCCCTTTTGCAGAAATGCAAGGGATGCTTCTGCCTTCAAAGACTGCTGTTCCAAAATAGTCCGGTTGAAATTCATACCAGCCTCCATCCAAGTCGGCTTGTTTGGAAGTGCCGTCCGCATTCAAGACAAAAGGATGGATATCAATATAGCCTAATTCTTTGCTATACAGTTCCATACGGGTGGGCAACCAATTTGTTTCAATTTGATATCCTCTCTCCTGCAAAAGATCAAGGAGTTGGTCTGTATAATTGGCATCAAAATCAATGTCAATATCTCTATGCAAGCGGGTTTGCTGTCCGTACAAGACATCCACTCCCCAGCCTCCATCCAACCAAAACTGCATGTCCAGGCTTTCCAACAAGTCCAAAACTTGAAATAACTCTGTAATCGTAGTGTGTTCTTTCTTTGTCATATAATAATTCTTTAATAAATAATACTATGCGTAATTATCCAACTGCTTGATTGAAGAAATAAAATTTGCACCCACTCCAATCAGAAAGATAACCCATCCGCTGATCATAAAGACGGATGTGATACCCCATGCTTCCACCCAATATCCTGAAGCTACGATACCCAGCATTGATGGAAAGGTACTCAAACTAAAGATGAGAGAAAAAGTCCGTCCAAGCATGTCCGAAGCCAAGTTCTGCTGAATAATAGCGATGAAAAGCGCATGGTAAATGGAATAAGCTATGCCTCCTGTAAATGTTAGGCAAACAAAACCTATAAATGCGCTTGATGGTAAATAACTGGCGCTAATCAGATACAATCCCAATATCACATAAGCCGTATGCATCACTAATGTTTGCTTGCTTTTCAAAGCCTTACAGGCAAGTACTAAACCGCCCAACAATGCCCCTGAGCCCCAACCCATTTCCACAACTCCCATTTGCAAAATGTTTCCGTTGAAATGCAGAAGCGTCATAAAAGGAAATAACGTAAAAACAGGCATAAGGACAAAAGTCACCAGCGTAAAGCATACGAATAAAGGCAAAATGCCCATTGTACGCCGCAAGGTATGCCAACATTCCGTCAGTTCTTTTTTGAAATCTGGAAGAACTTTCGTTTTTTGAAGAGAAGGAATCTGGACACAAAGTAAGGTCAGACAAGCAGCAACAGCTCCGATCACATCTATGAGCAGAATATACTGTATGGGAAGCCAAACAACGAGGCTTGCCCCTACAACGGGAGCTATCACCTCACTGAAGGATTGAATGGAATGGTACAAACCTGATACCCTGACAAGATGGTGCTTGGGAACCAGTAGAGGGATGCTTGCCTGTAAAGCAGGTGCATGAAACGTACTGCCTATTGAACGACAAGCAGTCAATAGATAAAAAAAAGAAAGGTCTTTATAACCCTTGGTTATCACAATAAAAAGACATAGGGTACAGAACGCGATGAACAAGTCCGAATAAAACATCGTTTTCTTTCGATTCCATCTGTCAACATAGACCCCGGCAAACAAGCCTAATACAAATTGTGGTAAAAATCCAGCTAAAATAGCCAGAGATAAAGCTGTCGGGGATTTAAATTCGTTGCTAATCCAAAAAATAATGGAGAAGCCAACAATCGTACTTGTTAAAATAGATATGAGTTGGCCTATTCCTATCACGGCCAAAGTTGATTTCCAATGATTCATTGTGCTAATATTTCATGCGTTTATAGATAAGTACTTTCGTACATTAAGCAAAACGAAATTCTATCCACACAAAAAACTTGTATTATAATCCACTCCTGACGTTGGAATACAATAACAAATACTTTCAGGACGATGTAAAGTCCTGAAAAATCAAACTGAATGGATAGATAAATATTAGTCTTTTCTCATCGGATTCTTTTAATATCGCTACTCTTTTATTATGTAGTGGTTGTATTATCTTAAATAAAACAAAAACACCCGACTTTACATTCTTGGGTGTAAAACTGGGTGTTTGTTTTGCAATTTGCTGATTTTCAGCGTTTGTTGCGGAGAGAGAGGGATTCGAACCCCCGGTACCTCTCAGTACAACGGTTTTCAAGACCGCCGCGATCGACCACTCTGCCATCTCTCCAAAACTCCTTATCAAGAAGTGCTTCCCTCAGAAAGCGGTGCAAAGGTACGGATTTATTTTAATTCTACAAGGCTTTGGATGTTTTTTTTAAATGATTTGTTATCTTTGCACCCAAATAAAGCTTAAAACTAATCGCATGAAAAGATTATTCTTAGTGAGTTGCCTGTTCTTCTTAGTAGGAATCCTGCCTACAATCGCACAGATTCAAGAACCGGTACAGTTCCAGACAACCCTCAAGACCTTGTCTGATTCAGAAGTGGAAATTGTATTTAACGGTAGTATTGACGCCGGATGGCATGTCTATTCTACCGACCTTCCCAGCGGAGGACCGATATCTGCCACATTCAATGTTGACCAGATACAAGGTGCCGAACTGATTGGAGGATTGGTTCCCCAAGGAAAAGAAATCAAGAAGTTCGACAAATTGTTTGAAATGGAAGTACGCTACTTGGAGCATACAGCCACTTTCGTTCAGAAACTCAAAATTACAGATGAAAAGTTCTTCATAGAAGGATACTTGCAATATGGTGCCTGCAATGACGAGAACTGCCTTCCACCCAGCGAAGTGCCATTCTCGTTCAAAGGGGTGAAACCAGCCATTCAAGGAACTTCGGATGAAGTAGCACAAGTGGAAGAAACCCCAGACTCCACTCCTGCTCCGGCCGTACAGGAACAATCGGAAGTATCCACTTCCAACTATTGGGCACCCGTCATCGACAAGCTGAATGCTTTTGGAGAAGAAACAGCCGACACCGCCAACCAATCATGGATATACATCTTCTTTGCGGGATTCATCGGTGGATTGCTCGCCCTGTTCACTCCGTGTGTATGGCCCATCATTCCGATGACCGTCAGCTTCTTCCTCAAGCGTACAAAAGACAAGAAGAAAGGTATCCGCGATGCATGGACCTACGGTGCTTCCATTGTAGTCATCTATGTGACACTCGGATTGGCCATTACGCTCATCTTTGGTGCCAGTGCCTTGAACGCTCTTTCCACCAATGCGGTATTCAACATCCTGTTCTTCTTGATGTTGGTAGTATTTGCAGCCTCTTTCTTCGGTGCATTTGAAATTACTCTCCCATCCAAGTGGAGCAATGCCGTAGACAGTAAGGCTGAACAGACCAGCGGCCTCCTGAGCATCTTCCTGATGGCCTTTACCCTTTCGTTGGTATCCTTCTCATGCACCGGTCCCATCATCGGATTCCTGCTTGTTGAAGTATCCACCACAGGCAGTGTCGTAGCTCCTGCCATCGGCATGTTGGGCTTTGCCTTGGCCCTGGCTTTGCCGTTCACTTTGTTTGCCATGTTCCCGTCCTGGTTGAAGTCCATGCCTAAATCGGGCGGATGGATGAATGTCATTAAGGTTACATTGGGCTTCTTAGAATTGGCATTTGCCTTGAAGTTCCTTTCTGTAGCCGACTTGGCTTACGGATGGCGCATCCTCGACCGCGAAACATTCCTGGCTCTTTGGATTGTCATCTTCGGCCTTCTCGGCTTCTATCTGTTGGGCAAGATCAAGTTCCCGCACGACGATGATGATACCACCGTCAGCGTTCCTCGTTTCTTCATGGCGCTTGCTTCCTTGGCATTTGCGGTATACATGATTCCGGGCTTGTGGGGCGCTCCTTTGAAGGCGGTAAGTGCTTTCGCTCCTCCTATGAGCACTCAGGATTTCAACCTCTACAAGAACGAAGTACATGCCCAGTTTGACGATTACGATGCGGGTATGGAATATGCCCAACGTACCGGCAAGCCGGTGATGCTCGACTTTACCGGCTATGGTTGTGTGAATTGCCGTAAGATGGAATTGGCCGTATGGACCGACCAGAAGGTCAGCGACATCATGAAGAACGATTATGTACTGATTACCCTCTATGTTGACAACAAGACTCCACTGCCCGAGCACATCAAGGTGATGGAGAACGGTAAGGAACGCACCCTCCGTACGCTTGGCGACAAATGGAGCTATCTGCAACGTGTAAAGTTCGGTGCCAATGCCCAACCGTTCTATGTCTTGATAGACAACGAAGGCAATCCGTTGAACAAATCCTACTCCTACGATGAGGATATTGACAAATATGTGGATTTCCTGGAAACGGGTTTGAAGAATTACAGACAATAAAAGAACATATTCACCACAGAGTCACACAAAGTTTCACAGAGTCTATTTTAAGAAAAACTCAGTGTGACTCAGTGTAACTCTGTGGTGAAACTACATCAAAAACCATGATCAGCAAGTCAGAAAGAGAGCAAATCATTGCCCTCATCAATCGCGAAGTAGTACCCGCCATCGGATGTACGGAACCTATTGCAGTGGCCCTTTGTGTAGCCAAAGCCACTGAAACCTTGGGACGCAAACCTGAAAAGATACAAGTACTGCTCAGTACCAACATCCTGAAGAATGCCATGGGGGTAGGAATCCCCGGCACCGGCATGATAGGTCTTCCCATTGCCATTGCCTTGGGAGCCATTATCGGCAAGAGCGAATACCAACTGGAAGTTTTGAAGGACAGCTGTCCCGAAGCGGTGGAAGAAGGCAAGAAACTGATTGATGCACAAGCCATTGACATCGCCTTGAAGTATGGCATCGAAGAAAAGCTGTACATTGAGGTCATCTGTGAAGCAGAAGGGGAAAAGGCAACTGCCATCATCAGCGGCGGACACACCCGCTTCGTATACATAGCCAAGGGCAAAGAAGTCCTGCTGGACGAACAAGCCTCCCACTCATCTGCTGCCGAAGCGGAAGACATCGAACTGACTTTACGCAAGGCCTATGACTTTGCCATGACCTCTCCCATCGACGAAATACGCTTCATCCTCGAAACACGCAATCTGAACAAGAGTGCTGCCGAACGTTCGTTCAAAGGAAACTATGGCCACCAATTGGGACGCACGCTGAACAGCCGGAGCACCAGCCTGATGATGGGCGACAATACGTTCACACATATCCTCTCCTACACCTCTGCTGCTTGCGATGCCCGTATGGCCGGAGCCATGATTCCTGTCATGAGCAATTCGGGAAGCGGCAACCAAGGCATCACCGCTACCCTCCCCGTGGTAGTCTATGCCGAAGACCATCACAAGAGTGAAGAGGAACTCATCCGTGCACTGACCCTGAGCCACCTCACCGTCATCTACATCAAGCAGAGCCTCGGCCGTTTGTCGGCCCTTTGCGGTTGTGTAGTTGCTGCCACCGGTTCCAGTTGTGGCATCACCTACCTGATGGGCGGAAGCTATGAACAAGTGACCTTTGCCGTAAAGAACATGATTGCCAACATCACCGGTATGATATGCGACGGCGCCAAACCCAGTTGTGCATTGAAGCTTGCCAGCGGAGTATCGACCGCTGTACTCTCCGCCGTACTGGCCATGGAGAACAAATGCGTCACCTCGGTCGAAGGTATCATCGACGACGATGTGGACCGCAGCATCCGCAATTTGACGCTCATCGGTTCGAAAGGCATGAACGAGACAGACAAACTGGTGCTGGACATCATGACCAGCAAGCGGTGCAACTGATAATAGAATATAAAAACTAACCGGCCTTTCTCTGCATAGGAAAGGCCGGTTAGTTTTTATATTCGCCTATCTCAAAGTTATTTCGCTTCTTTCCATGAATGAGGAATAACTACCGGAGGATGAAGGGGGACAAATTCCTTCACACTATCTGCCTGCTCTACCTTTTCAGAGGCTTTCTCCATTCCTTTTTGGGATGTTCCGCAAGAACAGAGCATAACCGACGACAGCATGATTGCTGTCGTCGGAATGATTAGTTTATGACTGCTATTATTTCGCATCTTTCCAAGTTTGACGTTTAACAACTGGTGCATGAAGCGGTTTGAACTTCTTGGGCACTTCCACATGATTCAACGAACGGGCTGTCGTTGAGTTACGGTTGATGGCATCCCACTCTACAAACTTTTCGTAGTCGTATTGCCAATCCGCTCCGTATGCCAACTTATGAATACGGTAGTAAATGGCTTCGCGGCTCGGTGCATTGAATCCACCGGTATTGTAACGCATAATACTGTTTTCAGTGGGTCGCCATACACCTGTCCAGTAGGTCAGACCTCCTTCGTAAGCGCCCAATCCTTCATTGGCATAACGGGAATCGTTGATGAAATAGTTCCAACGGATGGTACTCAAATCATTGGTGAAGTCCACATTCTTCCACCATCCCCAATTGTATTGTTGTTCCTTGGTGAGATTGACATCATCAGCTGAAATTGCACCATTTTCCTCGTATGCATATTCATCAGCAAGCTTGGCAAAACCATGTCCGCAAGCTTCGTGGTGAAGCAACTGTGCAAAGGTTTCCGCATCGCCACCCCTCGGGAAGTACGATACAGAAGGTCCACTACCATAGTCACTGCCCATTTCTGGTTGATACATATAGCAAGTTCCGGCATAGTTGTCGGAGTTCATCGCGACAATTAACAATGCCTCATTCATCCTCTCTTCGCTGATTGCCTTCAAAGCGTAAGTAAATGCTGCATTATCGCTTCCACCCGCCAATGTGCCATCACCAAAGAATCCTTCCAATGCTGTATTGCCATATTCATATCCTTCGGTTGCTGAAACCACATTCACATAATATACATTAAAATGATCTTTGAATGACTTGTAAGGTTCTTCGGTAAAGAGATTATTGTAAAGGTTTTCCATATCCGCCTTGTATGTGCCGTCGGCAATTTGTCGGTCAGAATATCCATCACCCATCAATACAATGTCGATACCGTTTCCTTTCGTTGCTGTTTGCAGGGTAGTTACTTCCCCGTTTCGGGAGTAGTCGGTGGATTCATATATGTTTATATCTTGATTGAAGGTTTTTTCTACATATTTTTTTAGCCCTTCATAATTACCGGTCATTGTTTCATATACAATTTTCCCCAATGAATCAACTACAATAGCTAAACCAGTAATGTATCCAGGTGCCATAATTTGTCCGTTTTCAAAAGGGTAACGTGAAGCACTGAAATTTATCCATGGAAGACCAAAACTGTTTGCAAGTATTTTAACTTGGTCTTCGTGATAACCTCCATTATAACCAATAATTTCAAAGCCTTCTTGGGCATATTTGCTATATAATTCTTTAAGAATAGGATGTAAAGCCATAACAGATGGGCAAATATCATCCCAAGAATATATAATAGTAAGTTTATTGGTTGAATATATATTTTCGGTATCAATCTTATTTCCGTTAATGTCTTCTGCTTGAATCTGTAATGCAGGTAAATCTAAATCTGTTGTATTCAAATAGGGATGACCTGCAATTACATCTGCCCAAAAATATGGCCAATACTCCAATTCTTGCAATGATTCCGGCACATTTCCACTTAGCGACTCTCCTCCTTGAGGGAAAGGATTAGCTAAAGTCAAATACTTCAATTTTGTTAAATAGCCTATTGATTCAGGAATAGTTCCCGTCAAATCATAGTTGATACAAAGATTTTCCAGTTCTGTCAAATTACCTATTGCTTCAGGAATAGTATAAGGACACTGTGTAAAACTCAGTTCAAGTTGTTTAAGCGTTTTTATATTGTATATTTCATTTGGAATAGACGTTATAGGGTATTCACTATAAAACAATAGTGTTTCTAATTGTGATAGCTGTCCAATCTCTTTAGGAATATCTCCGCTCATATGTCCCAAAGAGAGATTTCTTAAATTTTTCAAATTACCAATCGTATGAGGTAGCTCTCCAAGTTCTTTAAGCCCACGAATTGACAAATCCTCCAAATTTGATAGATTGCCTATCTCATCAGGGAGAGGTCCAGATATGTTAGGCGTTATCATTAAAGAACGAAGATTCTGCAATTGACCTATTTGTGGAGAGATAGTACCTACAATACATTCCCCTTCAAGATGGAGTACTTGTAGATTCTTACAATCGTAGAGACAGGTGGGAATCTCTCTTTTTGCGTTATCGCTATACAGCCAAAGATATATTTGTTCCAAGTCTTTTAGGTTTCCTATCTCTTTTGGTAAATTATCATTGGTATTCAAAGATACAGAGAGAGATTTGAGATGAGATAAGTTGCCTATTTCAGGAGGAATATTCCCATTCATTGGAGTAGACAATTGTGTAAGATAAAGATAAGTTACAAAATGATTCTCACATTCAACGCCTTCCCATTCAGATACAGGTTTATCCGAACACCAATTAGTATTATTAGTCCAATTATCACCATCCAAAGCTTTATAAATGGCTATCAGTGCATTTCGTTCTGCATCCAATATTTCTTTTAATCCATCTTGCTTAATCAAAATCTTCTGTACTGCATCACCGCCCGAAAGCGTAATAGTACCGCTACGGTTTTCGCTCAAATCACAAGGTGCAATATCGAAATGAAGTGTCTGGCTTTCCAAAGCACGGCTTTCCACATGGGAAATCCAATCGGCAACGCTATCAGGAATAGAAACCGTTACATCTACATTGGTCAGTATCTCAAAATCAAGCGCACCACCTTCAACATCCATTTCATACTCATTCTTCGCCACCACAATGGCATCCTTCTGCACCTGCACCACCTTCACCGTTTCCGAAAGGTTGCTGGCTTTGTTTGTAAACTTGATTTCGGCGGTACGTTGGTCGTATTCCTGACTCTCGGCAATGGTGAAATAATAGGTATTGGTTGACATGGCACGCGACTTGTCCTCGCTCAGCCAATCGGTTTCGGCAGGCAATTCCACCTCTACATCCACATTGCTCTTCACTTCTACGGCTATGACATCACCGGCAGAAGGCACCACAAATTCGTTTTGAGTCAGCGTAATGACAGGCACCGTACCTTCCTGATAGACGGTTACCGTTTCCTTGAAAGAACCGCTTGTAATGGTGATGCTTCCCTCACGCTTTTCAGTGTCCTCGTTTGCCGAGACATTAAACACAAGGGTGGTAGTCTTCAGTGCCCGCGAGTCGGCGGAAGCAATCCATACCTTTGCTTTCTCGCTGATAGTATATTCAAAGTCAATGTTCGCTTTCACCTCTATCGTCACTTCTCCCCCCTCGGCAGAAACTTCAAACTTGTCGGAAGTCACCGTCAAAGCATCTTTCTGCTTCTGCGAAACGGTGATGGTCTTCTCTGTAGTTCCCGCCTTGAGAACGATGGAAGCCGAACGGTTGTCGGGTGTATCATTGGCCGTAGTGGTTACGGTTATCTCTGCATCGCCGGCAGGGCCACTCGTCGGCGAAACCGAGCACCACGCATCGGCACGGGAGTTCAACACCTCTGCCGTCCAGGGAGCTGCGGTCGTGAAAGAGATGGTATTGCTACCACCGTCGGTCGTAAAATCGGCAGAAGAAACGTCCAGCGTAATGGCTGGCTTTGAAGGTGTAGGCTTGGGGTCCGGTTCTACAACGTCCTCACCTCCGTCCGAACATGCGGCTACAAATGTCATAGACAGTAGAAGCAGCCACCAATAGAGCGTGTTTTTCATTTTCATAATTATTTAATTTAAGTATTACAGTAAACATCAATCAAGGAAAATAGAAGTGAAGCTTTACCATAAAAAAGCGCAGATGTCACCTTTGTTTCCTTTCTATGTTGAGGTCTTAGGATACCCGTATGATAAAGTAACAAGATGCACCTACGCTATACGTAGGCATCTGCCATCTTATTCTTATCATACATACGTGAAAGTTCCTAAGTTTCAACATAGATATAGAATAATAGCAAACGCTAATATTTTCCCATAAAATGATTAGAAACCAACACTTTGGCATCTATCAATCGCAAATGTAGGGAAAAGATTGGGAAAAACAAAAGAAATGAAAAGAAAACAACCGAATAATGCATGTTTCAGGGCATGATTTTCCACCAATTTTAGGGGGCTGACCAGCGTATTAATATGCTCCGAGCAGGAGCATATTCTCCTCCGACCAAGAGCGTACTTTCCTCCGAGCTGGAACGGCCGCACTTGGTCACCAAGAGCGGCCTGCGCTGGTAGACCTTTCAAAGGGTGTTGGAAGATATGGATAGATACATGAGAATATAGATCTATGTGCAGCGGTATATAAATCTATGTGCAGCGGTATATAGATCTATGTGTGGTTGTATAGTAGGTAGTATGCAAGTGTAAAGTAGCTAGTATGCAGCGGTATAGTAGCTTATGTTTCGATGATTCGTAGTGCGTCGAGTTACGGGTCGTGGTACGGCATACTACGGGTCGTAGTACGGCACTCTACGGGTCGTGGTGCGGCACTCTATGGGTCGTGGTGCGGCATACTACGAACCACAATCTGAAAGGTTGAACAAAGTATTAGCCGGGGGCTTTCAAGCCTCCGGGGATGAAGACATTCCTCATAAATCAGTCTGAAAGACTGAACTTTCTCCATTCACGAGGTTCAGTCTTTCAGACTGATAGATAGGGGTGGG
>JAFVTL010000078.1 GCA_017503235.1 Bacteroidaceae bacterium
AACACCCTGTCGTGCATGGGGCTTCAGACACTATTGGAAGAGATTATTCCAATGGCAACCATCCGTGTGTTTCATTCCTTCGGCGAATTGGTGGACGACACACCAGATATGTATGCCCATTATTTCGTATCTGCGCAAATCTACTTTGAGCACACTTCCTTCTTTCGCGAACGAAAGCCAAGAGCCATTGTTCTGGCCGGCGGTGAAAATCTACCACAACTGTCAGGTGTTCCTACCCTCAACATCTATCAAGATGAAAAAGCTTTGGTAAAATCCATCCTTAGGATGCACGAACGAGGACATCATCACAACAGACATCCGCAAGCGGAAGCCTTGGAGAAACACGACCTTTCAGTCCGCGAAATAGAAGTTCTGAAACTAATCACCAAAGGATTCATCAACAAAGAAATAGCTGACAAGTTGAATATCAGCCTCACCACAGTTATCAGTCACCGAAAGAACATTATAGAAAAATTAGGAATCAAGTCAGTGCCGGGACTGACCATTTATGCGGTAATGAATGGATACATCGAAGCCGACAGCATTTAAAATCCTCATTTATTAGGATTGTGAGGTTGCAAATGTTGATGTTTCTTTGCATACGAATAAAAGCACCACAGATTATCAATATTTTTTAGTTCTTTATCTGTGGTAAAAAGAAGAGAACAAGCATATGAAGAAACATCTATTATTACTTACCGCACTATGGGCAACAAGCCAAGTAATGGCAGAAAAGGCATACACCATTTCTGAAGATACGACTAAAGTTATTGATATTGAAGAGGTAGTAGTCATTGCATCACCGAAAGAAACAAGCAAGTTAAGACAATCGCCTACCTCCGTATCCTTGATTTCGCAAAAGGATATGCAAGCCAATCATATTACCTCATTGAAAGGCGCAAGCAGTATTGTACCCAACTTCTTTATGCCCGATTATGGTTCACGACTCACTTCGGCCATGTACATCCGTGGAATCGGCTCGCGTATCAACACTCCAGCAGTAGGAATGTACGTCGACAATATCCCCTATCTTGACAAAAGCGCTTTCGACTTTAACTTCTATGACATCGAACGATTGGACATTCTTCGGGGTCCTCAAGGTACCCTCTATGGACGAAACACTATGGGGGGGCTTGTAAAAGTACATACGCGGTCGCCTTTTTCCTATCAAGGAACAGATGTTAAATTGAGCTATGGTACGAAAAACAATTATCGAAGCGCTTCCCTCACCCACTATCATCGCATCAGTGAACGATTTGCCTTTTCTGCAGGGGGTTATTATGAAGGTTCAGACGGATTCTTCACCAACACTTTTCTCAAAAAGAAAGTAGATGAAATGCAAGCAGGAGGCGGACGTATCCGTGCCATTTGGTTTGCTTCCGATGATTGGAAATTCGATTTCAATGTAAGTTATGACTATACCGATGAAGGGGGATATCCATATTATTTCGAAAATAAGATTTCTTATAACCGTGAAAGTTCCTATCGCCGCAGTCTGTTGAACACTGGATTGAACATTGAACATCAGGCAGACAATTTCATATTCAATGCCGTGACCGGATTCCAACATCTGAACGACCGTATGTTTATGGATCAGGACTTCTCACCGCTCGACACCTATACTCTGGAACAAAAACAACGCATCAACAGCATCAGCGAAGAAATCAGTTTCAAGAGCAAACCGGGCAAGCGTTGGCAATGGACTACAGGATTGTTCGGTTTCTACCAAAGCATGAACGTGAACAGCCCCGTAACCTTCTGCAAGGATGGTATGACAATGCTCAACCAGATGCTTGGAAGTGTCATCCCCAGCAAGATTGAAGTATCGATGGGACCTGTAATGGCAATGAATATCCTGCCTTCGCTGAACATCACTTCCTCTGAAATGCCAATTGACGGACAGTTCAAGACTCCACAATACAACCTCGCGTTCTTCCACCAGTCGCAATTCCGCAATTTGTTTGGCGCCGAAGGCCTGTCGTTCACCGTGGGCCTCCGACTCGACTACGAAAAGATGGAGATGGACTATAACACGGGAACCTCACTCGACTATACCGTAGGTATCAAGGGAGAGATGACACAAATGGGAGAAGTCATTCGAGAAATAGAAATGATGCCGGCCACACCTCTCAAAGTGGAATCACGATACACTGGAAAACTCTCAAAGGATTATGTCCAATTGCTTCCGAAGTTTGCCCTGCAATATGATTTCAATCATGGTAAAAGCAATGTATATGCCAGTGTAAGCAAGGGTTACCGCTCAGGCGGGTACAATTATCAGATGTTCTCCGAGCTTTTACAAAGCAGTCTCAGAAATGACATGATGCGCCAGAGTAAAGAGGCTATCATGGAGAAAGCTCCCGAAGACTTTGCAGGAATGGTAGGCGAATATTTCCCTGCTCCGGGTGAGAATCCTGAAGTAAAATCGGCCGTAGAATATAAACCGGAATATACTTGGAGCTACGAACTTGGCACTCGTCAGAGTCTCTTTGATGGAAAACTCCAAGCCGACCTTGCCGTTTTCTACATGAATACAAAGGACCAGCAGATATCCAAAATGGCCATCAGTGGTTTGGGACGCATCACCGATAATGCCGGTGAGAGTGAAAGCTACGGTTTGGAAGCCAGTTTTGTAGCAAGCCTCAATCGTCACCTCCAATTGAATGCCAACTATGGATATACCAAGGCGACTTTTGTGAAATACGAATTGGGAGACCCGGTTTCAAGCATTGAACCGGCCGTAAACTACAACGGAAACTATGTGCCCTTCGTACCGATGCACACCATGAATATAGGCGGCTCATACTCTTTATTCTTCAACGACAGTTGGGCTCAAAGTCTGACCTTCGGAGCAAACGTCAACGGTGCCGGAAAGATCTATTGGACAGAATACAACAACGCTTCACAAGACTTCTATGCCACCCTGAATGGCTATGTTTCCTTAAAGACAAAAGCCATGCAGATTGACCTTTGGGGAAGAAATCTCACAAACAACGATTATACGACTTTCTATTTCGAATCGATGGGAAAGGGATTTGCACAGCGCAGCAAGCCTCTGCAAATAGGTGTGGATGTGCGGTTGCATTTCTGACCTTTTGGGTGACCACGAGCGCATTCACTTGGTTACCAGGAGAGTACTTTCCAGCTCGGAGGAAAGTACTCTCCTGCTTGGAGCATGTTAATATGCTGGTCGGAGGATATTAACATGCTGGTCAGGCTATCTTTGAAACACATGAAAATACACGGAAAAGCTATACATTCCGAGTGGTATCCATATTTATTTATCGGTCATCACTTTCATCTGGCAATGCTTGCAATCGAACTCCAAACGGAAGCGCTTTCCGTCCGAACTGACTAAATAATAAGGCTCGCGGTAAGGCGATTTGCCACGCTGATGCACCGGACACCAGCCCATGCTATAGCGTAAGCAATGCTTGCAGAACATCAGTACGGCATCTGTTGCAGGTTGCTTCTCGAAAGCAGGAGCCATCTTCGTCACTCCATGATGGCGATAGAACCGGGCGGCTCCTTCGTTCATCACATTTCCCAAATACGTCAGTTCATTCAAAGGAAAGCGATGGTTTGTCTCCAGTAAAGTGACGTTTTCCTGGCGGTAATTCATACGACGGGCAGACAAAAGTTTTTCAACCCCCTCACGACGCAATTCGGCAAGTACTGAAGAAGGGAGGAACCAATTGTCCTTCAAGTCCACATCAATGCGCTCTACCTCAAAAGGGGTATTGCCCAACTTGCCCAACTGGTTCTTGATGTTATCCAACTGTGGTGTGCGGGCGAGTTCCTTTTCCTTTTCCAAGGACACACTGACACTTACATCATCCTCATCAATCAAAGTAAGGGTGAAACCAAAAATGTTTTCTTTCAATGACATTTCGACTCCCAATTTCCTTTCAGAGGATTTTCGTTGCATCAACTTCTCAAACTCTTGGTCAAAGTTCCGATAAAGCACGGTGCGTTGCTTGATGCGAGGCATCTCTCCGGCCGGGAAAAGCTTGTTGTTCTCAACCCGATTGATACGAATTCCTTTCAATTTTCCACGTTCATCGAGGTAACAGATGCCATCGCCATTGCTAAAGGGCTTGACTCCCGCCACAATGATATAATTACCACGAATTTCTTTCACATATCCCATCTCCTCTCCCATGGATTTGGGGGTATCGAAAGAGAAGATGTCCTTGTTGCGCCCGAACAAGAAATAGTTGGTGAAGCCTCGGGTAAAACTCTTGTCGAGTTGGGGTTTGAAAGCCAGACGTACACTACCCGAAGAAGCACGGATGTACTCCTTGCGACGTTTGAAGATGGCATCCAACTTTTGACGATAATAAGCTACCACATTCTTTACGTACGACACATCCTTCAGACGACCTTCGATCTTGAACGATGAAGCGCCTGCATCAAGCAATTTCTCCAGTTCTTCACTCTGGTTCAAATCTTTCAAAGAAAGCAAATGCTTGTCCTTCGCTATTATCTTGCCATCGGCATCCACCATATCGAAGGCCAGACGACAGAACTGGGCACACTCTCCTCGGTTGGCACTTCGTCCGAAACAATGCTGGCTCACATAACACTGACCACTATAGCTGACACACAATGCACCATGCACAAACACTTCGAGTGGAGTTTGAGGTACGGCCTCATGTATCTTGCGGATTTGTTCCAACGAAAGTTCACGCGCCAATACCACTTGACGAAAACCTGCTTCAGCCAAGAACTTCACTTTCTCGACATGGCGATTGTCCATCTGCGTACTGGCATGAAGAGGTATGGGCGGAAGATTCAAGCCGAGCAATCCCATATCCTGCACAATGAGCGCATCCACTCCAATCTGGTACAAATTCCATATCATCTTTTCCGTATCGGGCAATTCCTCGTCTTTCAAGATAGTGTTGAGAGTTACATAGATACGGACATTGTAAAGGTGGGCATACTTCACCAACTCGGCTATGTCCTCCAAAGAATTGCCGGCAGCAGCACGAGCGCCAAAACGAGGCGCACCAATATAGACGGCATCGGCACCGTGGTCAATAGCCGCGATGCCGCATTCCAAATTCTTGGCCGGTGCCAGAAGTTCAATCTTACGTTGTCTGATCATTGTATCTGATTGATATCGAACGGCGTTTCCTGATATACATAATAGTTCAACCAATTGGAGAACATCAAGTTGGCATGAGCACGCCAACGAACCACAGGTCCCAAGTCAGGATTGTCATCCCGGTAATAGTTCTTGGGCATTTCAATGGGTAATCCCTTACTCAAATCGCGTTTGTATTCACCATCGAGTGTATTCGGTGCATACTCCGAATGGCCTGTAATGAAGAATTCTCTTCCGTTTCGTGCCATTACCATATACACGCCCGAGTCTTCCGATTCAGCCAACAAAGTCAATTCCTTCACTTTCAGGATATCTTCCCGACGGATTTCCGTATGGCGGCTATGTGGTACGAAGAATTCATCATCAAATCCACGGAAGATGGGCAATCCCTGCACATTGATGCGATGCTT
This sequence comes from Bacteroidaceae bacterium, assembly GCA_017503235.1. Lineage (GTDB taxonomy): Bacteria > Bacteroidota > Bacteroidia > Bacteroidales > Bacteroidaceae > Phocaeicola. The sequence continues at coordinate 5,521 of JAFVTL010000078.1, forward strand.
GAATATACCGAACATCTTGGCATCCAACGGATATTTGGGCACTCCATAGAAATGATAAAGCCCGGCTTGTGCTGCCCAACAAATATACAAGGTAGAGGTCACATGAGTATGTGCCCAGTTGAATACATCCGAAATTTCCTTCCAATAAGTCACGTCTTCATACGGCATCTGTTCAACCGGCGCCCCAGTAATGATCATTCCGTCAAACTTCTGCTCCTTCAATATGTCGAAATCGTGATAGAAAGCCTGCATATGCTCTACCGGCGTATTCTTTGACGTATGGCTCTTCAACTTCATGAAGGTAATCTCCAACTGAAGCGGAGTATTTGAAAGCAGACGTATCAAGTCTGTTTCCGTAGTAATCTTTATCGGCATCAAGTTGAGGATAACAATCTTCAACGGACGGATATCTTGCGAACTTGCCCGCGAATTGTCGATAACGAAGATATTTTCTTCCTTCAGCAATTCAATGGCTGGAAGTCTGTCAGGTAAATTAAGTGGCATCTTATACTATTTTACTTATTGGAGGATGCAAAGATAAACAAAAAGATACGCAGAAACAAGTATCCGCGTATCTTCATGGATAGGATTGTTGATTATAGTTCGTTCTTATAAATGTTAGCCATTACTTTCTGATACTGGTTTTCCAATTGCATATAGGCCTGAAGGTTCTTGTACACCATTTCAGCTTCTACAAAATACTCTATCAGAGATATCTGTCCTTCCTCCAATGCCTGCTTCAACAAATCGAGCGAACGGTGCATCAAAGGCACATCATACGCCTCCATAGCCTCCTCCAGCTGCTTGATTTCATTGAACAATGCCATCAGTTCATTTTCCTTTTCCAACTGGGCATCTTCCTGAATGAGTTGGGCACTGACCGCCTGAGCCTTGGCTATCTGCACCTTCTTCCGATTGGAGAACAAAGGAATAGAACCTCCAATGACAAAACCATTCATGGACATTTCGCTATCCGTATTCCGGCGGAAGCCTGCTGTAAGTTTGGGCAACCAATTCTGTTTGTCCACCGACACTTGCTTCTCAGCTGCACGAGTGGCATATCCCAAAGCCTGAAGGTCAAGATCGGATGCAATGACTTCATCGCGCAACTTATTATAATCGCGGATAACCTCCACCTGCGGATAAGTATTGGAAGAGAACTCCAACGGTTGATTGCCATTCATGGCCAACAGACTTTGAAGAGCCGAACGATGAGCGGCATTGTTTTGCGCTACCTCTGTCCTTACATTCATTGTCTCCATCTTCACCTTGTTGACTTCCAACGCATTGGCATCGCCCGCTTGCAAGCGCCTTTCATACATTTCCTGCAATTCATTGGCATTCTTCATACGAATTTCCAACAACTCATAAGTCTGATTCAAAAGAATCAAATCGAGGCAAAGCAACTTGGCTTGTAACAAAATATCCCTACGGGCAACCATGTATTGCTTGTCTACCGCTTCGTTGGCCAAAGAAGCCTGTTTGTAGCGGGTGATGTATTGGGTAGGGAAATCAAAGCCTTGAGAAACAACTGTTTCCGTACCATGACCCACACCTGCACCATTCTTATAGAAAGAGCTATAACTCACGGTAGGGTCCGACAAGTTATTACCTGTCCGATTCTCCATCTTCTGTGCTTTTGTAAGCTGAGCCTGCGATTGCAACTCCTTGTTGTTCTGCTCAATGTTCTGGAGTACTTGTTCGATGTTTTGCGCCTGCATGGCCAAAGGAAGAGCCAATGCGATGCTTATTAATATGTATTTCTTCATAATCTGTATCTTTTATTTCACCACGGAGTTTTATGATTTACTCTGTGAGACTCCGTGTACTCTGTGGTGAGTTAAAATCATTTTTTCTTTCTATTCATCAGTTCATACACAATGGGGATGATGAAAGCATTGAGGAAGGTGGATGTCAGCAAACCACCCAAGATAACTTTCGCCATCGGACTCTGAATTTCGTTACCCGGCAAATCGCCACGGAAAGCCAATGGAATCAAGGCCAAAGCCGAGGTCAAAGCCGTCATCAAGATCGGGTTCAAGCGGTCGAGCGAACCATGAATGATGCTTTCGCGCAATGAGCCTCCTTCGGCACGCAGGTTGTTGTATCGGCCAATGAGCAACATACCATTACGAGTGGCTATACCAAACAACGAGATGAACCCGATGATGGCCGGGATACTTACTTCGCCACTGGTGAGCATCAAAGCAAATACACCACCAATCAAGGCCAACGGCAAGTTCAGAAGAATCACCGCACTCTGTGCTGCATTCTTGAATTCGGTGTATATCAGCAAGAAGATAACCACAATACTCATGAGCGAAGCAACCAACAACGTACGGCTGGCAGCCTGTTCGCTTTCGAACTGACCACCCATTTCCACGTGATAGCCTTCGGGCAACTTCACTTCGGCATCGATACGTTCCTGGATATCGTTTACCGTACTACGAAGGTCACGTCCGCTGGTATTGGCCGAAATCACAATCTTACGCTTTACATTTTCACGGCTCACACTATTCGGGCCCATCGAAGAAACCACATCGGCCACATACGTAATGGGTACTCGTTGTCCGTCTTCTGTATCAATCATCAGGTCACGAATCTTTTCCATTTCATCGCGCACTTCGTTCTTGGCACGTACGATGAGGTTGAATGCTTTGCCTTGTTCGTATACTTGCGATACGATGGCTCCCGCCATGTTCACTTCCACAAACTCACCGAAAGCAGGAAGGCTGATGCCATACTTGGCCAACATTTCGCGCTTAGGGATAATCTTGAGCTGCGGACGTTCAATTTGTTGTTCCACATTCAAGTCGGCCACGCCTTCCACATCGCTGATGGCGCTCTTGATTTGGTTGGCATACATGAACATCTTGTTCAAGTCATCGCCAAACAACTTGATGGCAATGCTGGCCTTGGTACCCGAAAGCATGGCATCGATACGGTGGCTGATGGGCTGACCGATTTCGATATTGGCACCTGTCAATGTATTGAGTTTGTCGCGCACTTCATGCATCATTTCGTCACGCGATCGGTCTTTCAATTCAAAAGGTGCTTCTATTTCACTTCCGTTCACTCCACGAGAATGTTCGTCGAGTTCGGCACGACCGGTTTTACGGGCAACCGTCTGAATTTCAGGGATGGAAAGCAACAACTTTTCGGCACAGCGTCCCAAGTTATCGGATTCTTCGAGTGACACACCCGGCATAGAGGTGATGTTGATGGTGAGTGAACCTTCGTTGAACGAAGGGAGGAACGAGCGTCCCAACGTAAAGAAACATCCCAAAGCAATGACAAACAATGCTACAATGCTCCCCAGCACCCACTTATTATGATTCATCGCCCAGTTCAAGGCTCCTTCATAGTGTTTCTTCAACCATACGGCTATAAAGGCTTCCTTGGGAAGTTTGTCGTCCTTTTCCTTACCCAACAAATAACTACAAAGCACCGGTGTCAATGTCAATGCCACACAAGTAGATGCAAACAAGGCCACGATAAAGGCAATGCCCAGTGGCACCAACATACGGCCTTCCATGCCACTCAAGAAGAACAAGGGCACGAAGCTGGCTACAATAATCAACGTAGAGTTAAGGATAGGCATACGCACTTCCTTCGAGGCATCGAACACCACATCCAAAACAGGACGTCGTTCACCTTCGGGAAGCATCCTGTTCTCGCGCAAGCGTTTCCACACGTTTTCCACGTCTACAATGGCATCGTCCACCAACGAACCGATGGCAATGGCCATACCACCCAAACTCATGGTATTGATGCTCAATCCCATGTAGTGCAAGGTAAGGATAGAGACCACCAAGGCCAAAGGAATGGTCACCAACGAAATGAGTGTGGTGCGCACATTGGCCAAGAAAAGGAACAATACGATAATGACAAAGATACCCCCTTCGTAAAGCGAAGACTTCACATTATCAATAGAGCTGTCGATGAAACGGCTCTGACGGAAGATATCTGTAGACACCTTTACATCGGCCGGCAAGTTCTTCTGCACATCCTTCAAGGCGGCTTCCAACTTTTCGGTCAGTTCGATGGTGCCTGTTTGCGGTTGCTTGCTCACGGTAAGGAGCACGGCAGGTTTTCCTCTTTCCGAAGCCAAGCCCAATTTAGGTTCTTGTGAGCCAATCTTCACATCGGCCACATCTTCCAGGGTGACGGGCACTCCGTTTACGGTCTTGATCACGGCACGTGCCATATCGGCCACATTGGTGGTCGAGAGCATACCACGCACAATGTATTCGTTGCTGTGTTGATAGATGATGCCCCCGTTTACATTCTGATTCATGTTTCGGGTTACGGCCATCACTTCGCCCAGAGTTACACCATAGTGCTTCATGCGGGCAGGGTCAATCAACACCTGATATTCCTTGATGTCACCCCCCAATACAGACACCTGAGCCACACCGCCTGTAGAGAGCAGACGCGGACGGATGGTCCAGTCGGCAATCGTGCGAAGGTCGAGCATCGAAGTGCTGTCGGCGGTCAAGCCTACAATCAACACCTCGCCAAGGATAGACGATTGAGGTCCCATAGTAGGCTTTCCTACATTTTCGGGCAATTGTTCGCCTACGAGCGTAAGCTTTTCGCTGACAATCTGACGAGCGAGATAAATGTCTGTATCCCAATCGAATTCCACCCATACTACAGAGAATCCGTTAGTAGACGATGAGCGTACACGGCGCACATGGGTTGCCCCATTCACGGTTGTTTCGATAGGGAAAGTCACCAATTGTTCCACTTCTTCGGCCGCCATACCATTGGCTTCGGTCATCACCACCACCGTAGGAGCAGTCAAGTCGGGGAACACGTCAACCTCCGTATGAGATGCGGTGTAGAGTCCGCCAATCAGCAACAGCACCGATGCCAATAACACCGTAATGCGGTTATGGAGGGAAAAATGTATAATTTTGTTCAGCATAATCTTTTGATTTATAATTTATAATTTATGATTTACCTCCGGAAAATAAACATCCTCGAATCATAAATCAGAAATCAAAATTCAGAAATTAATTAGTGTTCATGACTATGAGCCGGAAGGGCATTGCTGGCCGATGCCAACTTTACATGATAAGCACCCTTCACCACTACTCTATCGCCTGCATGGAGGCCTTCCAGAATCTGTACTTCCACTCCATTGCTTGCACCCAGTTTCACCTCCTGCTTCTTGTAGCTTTCCTCACATTTCTGAATGTAGATGAAGTACAATCCCTGCTCCTCGGTAAGGGCTTCCTCGGGAAGGACAATTACGTCTTCCATCGTTTTGGAGAGGAGATAAATCTCGACAAACGAGCCGGGAATCATATCACCCTTGTTGTCGAAACTGAAAGTAACCGGCACATAATAAGAACCGCTACCAGCAGCTTTTCCATAGGAAAGCAACCTGCCGTTCAAAGCATCAAGTTCGTACACATGGTTGTCGTAGGGTGTCCTGAAATTGGCTGAAGTGATGTTGTTCAGATATTTGTAATAGCGTTCAGACACATCGGCACGGAGGAAGAGACGATTATTTTGAGTCACCGTAGCCAAAGGTTGGCCTACCGCCACATAGTCGCCTTCCTTCACCAACAGATTCTTGATGTAGCCACCGATAGGAGCGATTACGGCTACCCCACTCTTGGTTTGGTTCTTGACCAACGCTTCGTAAGCGATGCGGGCATTTTCATATTTCTCGCGAATGGAGTTGAATTCTTTCTGCGATACGATTTGGCTTTCCACCAGACGGCTGGCTCTATCATATTCAGCCTTGGCCACTTCGTAAGCGATGCGGGCACGTTCTGCAGGGTCACCATCCTGCAACTGGCTTGCCGATATGGACATGAGCGTCGCACCTTTGCCTACCTGCATGCCTTCAGTCACGGAGCGTTGGAAAGAAACGACTCCCGACACATTGGCCACAATGACACTTTCGTTGCCTTGTGCGGCTTGTACTTCCCCGCTTGCCTTGATTACCTGACGGAAAGGTTTGGGTTGGATAACTTCCGATACGACTCCTGCGGCCTTGGCCTTTTCGGGTGCAAGGATGATTTCATCCGGATTGTTTCCATGCTCATGGCCTTCAGCCGCATGATTGTGATTGTGTATGTTGTGGTCTTCCGATGCGTGGTCATGGCCTTCTTCGGCATGATTATGCCCTTCGTGGTCGTGATGATGAGCGGTTTCGGTTTCATGATGATGACCTTCGTGGTCGTGTCCTTCATGATTATGTCCCGAATGATTGTTGCAAGAGCCTAACAGGAACATTCCCATTATGCCCATAAAGAAAATTTTCTTCATGATAAGTATGTTGTTTTGTTATTGTCCAATGAAATAAAGAGCTGACATAACGTTTCGTTATCCCAGCGTATCAAGCAAGAACAAAACAAGGAGGCGCACGAAGACCTATGACATGCCACCAGCACGTCGAATGGAGTTTCTCCTGACAGATGGAAGAGAAGTTTGCCCGGGTGTCATCCAAGGGCAAAGGAAGGGACAGGATATCGGCCAGCGTATAAAGCAACTGACAAGATGAATAGTCGGGAGAGACATCCTCCTGCGCATGATGGGGAGACACGCTCACAAAGTCTGTCACACAATGTCCCTCGCAAGCTTCGTGATGGGTGGCTTCGTGGGAATGGTCGTCCCCGCAAGTACACTCGCAAGCCGTTTCGTCCAGATGAAGGCAAAGGATATGCCGATGGTGGTGATGGGGCAATACGGAAGCCGTCAACATCATCATGCTGACCACCAACAACATCCAGGCTATGAATCTTCTTTGCTTCATGGAGTGCAAAAATACGGAAAAGATTGTTTATATACAAATAATTCACCACAGAGTACACGGAGTATCACTGAGTTTTCTTCTTTTATTATCCGCCGTGAATATGAAAGAACTCCGTGAGACTTTGTGTCACTCTGTGGTGAATCTACCTTTCCGTATTTTATATTACCAAATCGAAGCGCGGTTTTCAGGAGCGATGTACAACGGGTCGGTTTCGGTGATGCCGAAGGCGTCATACCAAGCGTTGATGTGCGGAAGGGCACCGTTCACACGCCAACGGCCGAGTGAGTGCGGGTCGCTCTTGGTGTATACGCGGATTTGTTCGTCGCGGATGTTGCCTGCCCAAACACCGGCATAAGCCAAGAAGAAGCGTTGTTCGGGAGTGAATCCGTCCACTTCGCTCAAAGGAGCTTCCTTGGTGGCGTTCTTGAAGGCTTGGTAAGCCACTTGAAGGCCGCCGTGGTCGGCAATGTTTTCGCCGAGTGTCAATTGTCCGTTAGCCTGCAAGCCCGGGAGCACTTCAATGTTGTTGAAGAAGTCCACCAACACCTTCGAGCGTTCGTTGAAGCAGGTAGCATCGTCGGCTGTCCACCAATCCTTGAGGTTGCCTTCCTTGTCGAACTGACGGCCTTGGTCGTCGAATCCGTGCGTCATTTCGTGACCGATTACCACACCGATGGCTCCGTAGTTGAAGGCATCGTCGGCATTCATGTCGAAGAACGGATATTGGAGGATACCTGCGGGGAAGCAGATTTCGTTGGTAGTCGGGTTGTAGTAAGCGTTCACGGTTTGCGGAGTCATGTGCCATTCGTCGATGTCCACCGGCTTGCCTGCCTTGGCCAACATTTCTTCAACGGCAAAGTCGCTTGCACGCTTGATGTTTGCCCAGTAAGAATCCTTTTCTACATTCAACTTGGTGTAGTCTTTCCACTTGTCGGGGTAGCCCACCTTTACATAAAAGCTGTTGAGTTTTTCCATAGCCTTGGCCTTGGTGCTGTCGCCCATCCATTCAAGGTTCTGGATGCGTTCGCCAAGAGCCACCTGGAGGTTCTTCACGAGTTGTGTCATGCGTTCCTTGGCAGCTGCGGGGAAGTACTTTTCTACGTACATCTGACCAACGGCTTCGCCCAGCACACCGTTCACGGTGCTTACGGCACGCTTCCAGCGCGGTTGCTGTTCCTTCTTGCCCGACATCACCTTGCCATAGAAGGCGAAGTTCTGTTCGTCGAAGTCGGCGCTCAGATAGCTGGCTGCGCTATCGATGAGCTTCCATTGCAAATAGGCAATCTGCTTGTCCATCGGCAGGGTGTTGATGATGGCCACGGCTTCCTTCACCGGAGGAATCTGAGCCACGTTCAGTGATGTAACTCCCTGTACGCCAATTTTGTTGAGGTAAGCGTCCCAATCAAAGCCCGGGATTTCCTTCTTGAGTTCGTCGAGGGTCATCTTGTGGTAGTTGGCGGCCGGGTCGCGTTGTTCAACAGCGCTGTATGACACCTTTGCCAAACGGGTTTCGATTTCCATCACGGCTTCCATGCTCTTGGTTGCCTGGGCTTCGTCCATGCCTGCCAACTGGAACATCTTCACGATGTGCTTCTTGTATTCTTCGCGAATGTTCTTGGTGGCTTCGTCTTCGTCGGTGTAGTATTCCTTTTCGCCGAGGCCGATGCCGCCCTGATAGAGTTCGAAAATGTTGGTCTTGCTATCCATGATGTCGGCTCCTACATAGAACTGGAAGTAGGCGCCACCCTGAAGTTCCACCATGGCTTCGAGCACTTCGGCCGGAGTCTTGATAGCGGCAATGCGGTCGAAGTCCGCCTTGATAGGCGCCATGCCTTCAGCGTTCAGTTTGGCGGTGTCCATAGCCAAGTTGTAGAGGTCGGCAATCTTCTGAGCCACTGTACCTTGTGCATGTTCGCCGGCAGCTATTTCGCCGATAAGGCCATTGAGTTGTTCACGAGTGGTTTCTGCCAAGTAGTCGAACGAACCGAAACGAGAGTATTCGTCGGTCAGCGGATGGGCAGCCATCCAACCTCCGCAAGCGTACTGATAGAAGTCAGCGCCACGCACAGCGGTGGTATCCAAGTTTTCAATTTTGATTCCGGAAGTCATTTTAGCCTCCTTGTTTGTACATCCGGCGAGTGCGCCCATGGCAAGCACCGCTACCGGCAAGATTTGTTTTACGTTCATTTTTAAGAGTTATGAATTATGAGTTGTGAGTTGTGAGTCGTGAGTTATGAATGGGGGTGCAAAGGTACAACATTTATTTGGAATTTGGAAGATTGCAATAACAGAGTTCACGCTAAACAATTAACTAAAATCTTACAATCTTACATCTGACAAATGACAATTTGTGAATTTTCATTTTTATCCCCATAAAGCAAACATTTTAATGTATACTTATACAACTTTAAGTATTTATATATAATTATACTATATATTATAATATAAATG
>JAFVTL010000079.1 GCA_017503235.1 Bacteroidaceae bacterium
GAGTTGAACGGCATCTTTGCTTTTGCCCTCTATGATGAGGAACGCGACGAATTCCTCATTGCCCGTGACGCCATCGGAGTTATTCCGCTCTATATCGGAAGAGATCGTGACGGATTGTTATATGTAGCCAGTGAACTGAAAGCCCTCGAAGGATTCTGTGACGAATATGAACCGTTCCTTCCCGGACATTACTATTGGAGCCGTGAAGGTGAAATGCGTCGTTGGTACAATCGGGATTGGATGAATTATGAAGCTGTAAAGAACAACGAAAGTAGCATGAGCCAACTGCACGATGCACTTGAAGCTGCCGTCCGTCGCCAACTGATGAGCGATGTGCCATACGGTGTGTTACTCAGTGGCGGCCTCGATTCTTCAGTCATTTCTGCCATAGCCAAGAAACATGCGTCTTTCAGAGTGGAGACCAATAGTCAATCCGGGGCATGGTGGCCACAATTGCACAGTTTTGCTGTGGGCTTGGAAGGGGCCCCAGACCTTGCCAAGGCTCGCGTAGTGGCCGAGCATATTGGCACCGTGCATCACGAAATCCATTATACTATACAGGAAGGATTGGATGCTATACGTGATGTCATTTATTATGTTGAAACTTACGATGTGACTACCGTTCGGGCCTCCACACCTATGTATCTGCTAGCCCGTGTCATCAAATCGATGGGCATCAAGATGGTACTGAGCGGTGAAGGAGCAGATGAAGTATTCGGAGGATATCTCTACTTCCATAAAGCTCCCAATGCAGCAGCCTTTCACGAGGAAACTGTACGGAAACTGAACAAACTGTATCAGTACGATTGTTTGCGTGCCAATAAGGCACTTTCTGCTTGGGGAGTTGAAGGTCGTGTGCCATTCCTTGATAAAGAATTTCTGGATGTGGCGATGTGTCTTAATCCTACCGATAAGATGTGCCCTGGAACTACCATTGAGAAACGTTTAGTGCGTGAAACTTTTGGCGGGCTGCTGCCCGAGAGCATAGCATGGCGACAGAAAGAACAGTTTAGCGATGGTGTGGGTTATTCGTGGATTGACACACTGAAGGTCATCACCTCGAAAGCCGTCAGTGACGAGCAGATGGCACACGCCTTCGAACGTTTTCCCATAAATACCCCGATGAACAAGGAAGAGTATTATTACCGCACTATTTTTGAAGAACATTTCCCCAGCCGAAGTGCAGCCCTCTGTGTACCACATGAGGCCAGTGTGGCCTGCTCCACAGCTGTTGCCTTGGAATGGGACAAGGCTTGGAATGGTCAGAACGAACCAAGTGGGCGAGCTGTACGGGATATACATGAACAAGGCGTGTGATTTCTATGGCATTCATTTATTTATAGCGATTGAAATGATGACAAGAATTATACATTTTACCAAGATGCACGGATTGGGCAACGATTACATTTACGTGGACAACCGTCAATGTGAGGTGAATTGTCCTGAGCGGTGTGCTGTTGCCTGGAGCCGAAATCATATTGGAATAGGTGCCGATGGGTTAGTGCTGATAGGGAATAGTAAGGTTGCAGACTTTTCCATGCGGATATTCAACGCGGATGGTTCGGAAGCCATGATGTGTGGCAATGCCAGCCGATGTGTCGGAAAATATGTTTACGAAAATGGATTGACATCGCAATCGGATATCACCCTCGAAACGCTTTCGGGTATAAAGAAACTTTCACTGTCCGTTCATGGTGACAAGGTGGATGGGATTACTGTGGATATGGGCGAACCATCGCTAAAGAACAAACAGCAGGTCGCAACCGCCGACGGAGCACTGCACGGGCAACTCTTCGATGTGTGCGGAACGCTGGTGAAGGGTGTGTTTGTGTGCATGGGAAATCCGCATCTGGTCCTGTTCGTATCGGACATGGAACATCTGCCCATTGAGCAGATAGGTCAACGGTTGGAAAACCATCCGCTTTTCCCAAAAAGGGTGAACGTCGAATTTGCCGAAGTAAAAAATGCCGATACGGTCAGGATGCGCGTGTGGGAACGAGGTTCGGGAATAACACAAGCTTGCGGAACAGGTGCCTGTGCTACAACTGTAGCCGCCATACTGACACAAAAAACCGGACGGAAAGTGAAAGTTTGCATGGATGGTGGTGAATTGAACATCCATTGGGACGAAGCGGACAATCACATATACATGCAAGGTCCTGCCGTCAAGGTCTTTGATGGAACAATAGAATTGAATGACTAACAAGAAATATTGATTATGACACTGATAAACGAAAATTTCCTTAACCTTACAAACAATTATCTGTTTTCGGATGTGGCCAATAAGGTAAAGGCTTATAAAGCCTGTCATCCGTCAGCAGAAGTCATTAGCTTGGGTATCGGTGACGTGACACAGCCATTGCCCCTTGTTTCCGTAGATGCAATGAAACAGGCTGTAGAAGAGATGGGGTGTCCGAAAACCTTCCGTGGATATGGACCTGAGCAGGGATATGATTTCCTAATTGATGCTATCATCCGCAACGATTACTTACCGAGAGGCATCAAACTGAAACCTAACGAAGTCTTCATCAGCGATGGTGCTAAGAGTGATTGCGGAAACATAGGCGATATTTTCGACAGTTGTAATTCTGTGGGGATGACCGATCCTGTCTATCCTGTCTATGCCGACTCGAATATGATGTGCGGACGCACCATAACCTATCTGCCCTGTAATATAGCAAATGACTTCGTACCTTCATTGCCTGACAAGAAATTAGACATCATTTATCTGTGTTATCCCAACAATCCCACGGGTACGGTACTGACTAAAGCTGAACTGAAACGTTGGGTGGACTATGCATTGCTAAACGATTCGCTGATTATTTACGACGGGGCATACGAAGCATATATTCAAGAACCTCAAATTCCACATTCTATTTACGAGATTGACGGAGCCACGCTCTGTGCCATTGAACTTCGTAGCTTTTCCAAAACAGCAGGATTCACGGGAGTGCGATGTGGTTACACTGTGGTGCCAGAAGAACTGACTGCATCCACACGCCATGGTGAACGAATTTCTTTGAACCATTTGTGGAACCGTCGGCAATGCACCAAGTTCAATGGCACCAGCTACATTACCCAACGAGGTGCAGAAGCAATCTATACTCCCGAAGGACAAAAGCAAGTAAAACAGGTTATTGGCTACTATATGCAAAATGCCCGCTTGATGAAAGATTCTCTAATTGACATGGGGTATCGTGTGGCAGGTGGTGAGAATGCCCCCTACCTATGGGTAAAGATTCCAGACAGTGTGTCGTCATGGCAGTTTTTCGACCGTATGCTCAATGAGGCACAAGTCGTAGTTACTCCTGGTCTTGGTTTCGGAGCCAGTGGCGATGGTTACATACGTCTTACGGCTTTTGGTCAACAGGAAGATTGTTTGAAAGCAATGCGCAGAATGAAGCATGTAAAAATGTAAAACAAGAATTGATTACTATTTAATATTTATGACGATGACCGCAGATTCTATCTGAGAATTTGCGGTCATCGTCATATTATGTTATTGACTAAACCTGGCATTGGGAATAATTGGATGAAATTTCTATAATAAACTTTTTAGCCATTAAATGATTGAAACTGAAACCAATTCATAATTAATCGAGACCAATTCGAAAGTTATGAGTTATTTCTCTTTAGGTTGTACGTAATTTATTTATCTAACTTGTCATTTTGGCTTAATTTTGCAGCAAGAAAAAGACAAATGCTTTATTAATATATAAAAAAGTAATATTATGTTGGCGTTTAAAGTAAGAAGATTGACAGGAATGATTGCCGTATTCGGGATGATATTGGCAACAAGTATGAAAGCGAACGCACAGGAGAGAGTTGCGGCAAATGTAGGTGCAGACC
>JAFVTL010000080.1 GCA_017503235.1 Bacteroidaceae bacterium
CTTTATGCAGGAAACAAGGTTGCTGACAAATGACTACTCCGTCAATCTGCCTACACGCTTCTACTATAAAAAGAAGTGGAACAAAGGTTGGATAAATGTCGTGAATCCGTTTCGTGCAACCATTGTCCTCGGAACACCGGGTAGCGGTAAGTCCTATGCCGTTGTAAACAACTTCATCAAGCAGCAGATTGAGAAGGGGTACTCCATGTATGTCTATGACTTCAAGTTTCCCGACCTCTCGATGATTGCCTATAATCATCTGCTGAACAACTTGGACGGGTACAAGGTTAAACCGAAATTCTATGTGATTAACTTCGATGATCCACGCCGTAGTCATCGTTGTAATCCCATACACCCGGACTTCATGACGGATATTTCGGACGCATACGAGAGTGCCTATACCATTATGCTCAACCTCAATAAGACTTGGGTGCAGAAGCAGGGCGACTTCTTCGTGGAATCTCCGATTATCCTCTTTGCCGCCATTATCTGGTACTTGAAGATTTATGAGAACGGAAAATATTGTACCTTCCCGCACGCTATCGAGTTCCTGAACCGTAGGTATGAGGATATTTTCCCAATCCTCACAAGTTATCCGGAGTTGGAAAACTACCTTTCACCTTTTATGGATGCTTGGCTTGGTGGAGCTGCGGAGCAGTTGCAGGGCCAGATTGCAAGTGCCAAAATTCCACTTTCCCGTATGATTTCACCGCAATTATATTGGGTGATGTCGGACAGTGAATTTACACTTGACATCAACAATCCCGAAGAGCCGAAAATCCTATGTGTGGGTAACAACCCCGACCGTCAGAACATCTATGGTGCAGCACTTGGTTTGTACAATTCCCGTATTGTGAAGCTCATCAACAAGAAGGGGATGCTGAAGTCATCGGTTATCATTGACGAGTTACCGACCATCTATTTCAAGGGATTGGACAACCTTATCGCAACGGCACGAAGTAACAAGGTTGCTGTATGTTTGGGCTTTCAGGATTTCAGCCAACTTGTGCGTGATTATGGCGACAAGGAAGCCAAAGTCGTGATGAATACCGTTGGTAACATCTTCTCCGGTCAGGTGGTGGGTGAAACGGCAAAGACACTCTCTGAACGCTTTGGGAAGGTGTTGCAGAAAAGGCAGTCAATCACTATCAACCGACAGGACAAGTCCACATCAATCAACACGCAGATGGATAGCCTTATTCCGCCGAGCAAGATTTCCGGCCTTACGCAGGGTATGTTTGTCGGAGCCATATCGGATAACTTTGACGAACGCATCGAGCAGAAGATTTTCCACGCGGAGATTGTAGTGGACAATGAGAAAGTCGCAGCCGAAACAAAGGCTTACAAGCCTATACCTGTCATTACCGACTTCACGAATGAAAACGGAAAGGATTGTATGCGTGAAATGATACACGAGAACTACAACCGTATAAAGGAGGAAGTGAAACAGATAGTCAAGGATGAGTTGGCACGAATAGCCAACGATGAGAATCTGAGTCATCTATTGCAGAAGAAGTAAAAAATATCGGGAGAGTCGCAATGATTCTCCCGATACTATCTAATAATTCAGTTGTCTGATTCTATCATTCAAGGCTTGTATCTTTATAATCAGTTCATCAAAGGATGGCGAATCTCCGTAAATCATAGTTTCTTGCATAACCTTATAATCTTCTTTCCATTGTTCACGGATTTCTCCTTGAGGGACTATAGAAAGCGTTTGAGGCAATAAAGTGGAATAATCAAAACCCTTTAACCCGATAAACATACGGCGATGGTCTATAACGGTCTTATAAAGATTCTCATCTAACAAAGCCCGCTCCACTATCGGAGTGTCCATCATTTGTGCAATGTCGTATAAATGGCGGGACATCCGTTCTGTGCGTATCATACCAGAAGGTTTGGAAAATTCTTCGTGAAGCAGGAATACTTTTTCAAGGAAAGTGCGTTCCGGGACAACTGCACGCACATCAAACTTGGGCTCCGCAAAAGGGGCATTCGTAAAGACATCATCAATGAATGATGATACCCCAACAGAAACTACAGGTTCATTCATTGAACGGCCACTGACCTCAATGATTACCTTGGAACGGATATATGGTAGAGTGTTAAATGCTGATTGATATTCCACCTCTATTATCTCCGGGTCGGTAGTGGTTACAGGGGTAATATTTACATTAACTTTGAATTTGTCTGCCGAAACACCATTCTCAATGAGTTTTTCTGCTAAATCATATTGTAATGTTTCACGAACAAAGGAGCAAGCTGCACGACGCAACTTGTCGCTTATCTGTGTTTTTGAAAGCGTGCCTCCAAAACCAAGATATTCACGGTCAATGGCTATATCCGCATCTTCTGAAAAGCGTTCTATCAAGTTCCAGCACTTGCTCAGATTTGTTCCGCCCTTAAAGGAAATATGCTCTGAATACGGTAAAGAAAACAATGCCCTCAATACAGCAGTTACCCACCAATCCTTTTCTATAATCTGCAATTGCAACCTGTTCTCTGCCTGCACACGCTGAATCACTTCCCGTTGCTCGTCCGCTGATAAATCTGTATATTTCATATGTTGGTCAATAGTTTACGCACCCATATCGGAGCAAGTTGTATATCTTGATTAAATTCTTCTTTTGGCACATTCGCCAAATGTTCACGAAGAACATTCAGATGTTCATCCGTCACATTTCCTTCGCCTATTTCACGCATCGCTGTTACAATCAACTGCATCATATGTGACTTGTAAGCAAAAAGACGCATTTCTGATGTATGCTTGAAGAAGATACCTTTGCCCTTACCGATACTTACTCCCCGTTGTGAGCCATCGGTAACAAAGACAACATTAGCAGGTACTTGTGTAGATAGTCCTAATAAATTAAGGACATAAGCACCGGTAGGTGCTATTCTGACTTTATCACGTTTCGCTATCCCACCTGCAATTTCTTCAATGGAGGGAGGGATAATCCCGCTTCCCCATTTTGTATCAATCTTCGGATAATAGTAGATGCCTTGTGCCACTCGGATTAGTGTTTCGTTCCTGCACAAACGCACCAATGCTGACCTTATCGCATCGGATGAACCGAATGCAGCAAAGTCATCTGGAAAGAACAATGTCCCTCGTTCGGAGGAGTCTATTTTGTTCTTAATGATTGTATATGCACTGTTAGTTGCCATATTAAACTCCAATTCTGCCACAAATATATGAAAAATTTGTGGCAGAATAATGGTTTCTGAGAATTATTTTACGAAACCTCATAAAAAAGATAAGGAACGGCATCACGCAGTCCCTTATCCAAAAAATAAAATGAAAAACAAAAAAAATGTGTAAAGTATGGATTTATCTTCTCATTCTTTCCCTCTCATCATCACGCTGCATACGCAGATTCAGGCGTTGGCTGAGCTTGTCAAGAAAATAGGTACGGCTGTCATTCTTGCGACGCTTCATATCTGCATAGGCATTATAGCAGATGTTGTCCTTTATCTCCAGCCCGAACAAGTTGCCGAAGAAGGTGGTCAATTCATTGATGGCATTCTCACCGTCATTGATACAACGCATTTCATCCAAAGCGTAGATAATTTCAACAAGTTCAACAAAACTTCCTGTCCATCGGTAGGCTGATTCTGGTTTATGGTTGGATGGATTTAGTGGTGGCACTTGGGTAGCAACGGCAGACAAATGTCGCTGCATCTTCTTCACAAAGGCAAGAGCCTTGCGGATATATACCGACATTTCGCCATCGTCCGATACCTGATGAAACTGCAACTCTATTTCGGCATACATTAGAGCAATGGCGATATGTTTCATATCCGCATCTGTATGGCAATGCTCAATCACCTTTGCCACGAAACTGTTGTAAGCAGACGATAATCCCTGGCACTCATTACCGGTTATCCGTTGGAAAAATTCCGTATTTGTCAATATGGTATGATTCATCTTTATTCCGTTTATGGTTATACAGTTGTTTATC
>JAFVTL010000081.1 GCA_017503235.1 Bacteroidaceae bacterium
AACTACATCATCCGTATGTGGGAACAATGCGGACTGAAAGCTTCCCATGCCGGCGACAGCCAAGCACTCATCCAACTGAAGAAGGAATATTGCGACAGGAAGAAGTGTCTGTACTGCCGCTTCGGGTATGAATATCTGAAAGGGAAAAGGCAATAATCGCCTCTACAGCTATCTGTGGTGTGCCAAGCCTTTTCGAATGGTTGGCACAACCATGCCAAGGCCGTGGCAACAAACGGGAAAGTACGATGCTGGTCGGAGAAAAAGAGGGTGCTGGTCGGGGCAAAGCCTTAACGCATGGCCAATGCACGGTTTTCAGCAGCTTCCATCAGTTCGCGCTCACCCGGTCCCTTGTCATTGATACCGCAAAGGTGCAGAATGCCGTGAATAATGACGCGGTACAGTTCACGTTCATAGGGTTGTCCGAACTGTTCGGCATTGGTACGTACCGTATCAAGACTGATAAAGAGGTCACCGCTGATGCGGTTGCCTTCCGTATAGTCGAAAGTAATGATATCCGTATAATAATCGTGCTCCAGATACTGACGGTTCACTTCCAATATTTTCTCGTCCGAACAGAAGATATAAGCCACCTCACCCACTTTCTTATTATAAGTGGCCGCTACAGCCTTGATCCATTCGCTCGTCTCACGCTTGCGGATGGCAGGCATCCGCATGTCCTCAGTCTGATAAGTAATCATAACGCTTGCTGTTTAATTTCTGCAAACATAATTCTTTTTTGCGAAATCGCACCGAACATCGTCCAAAATATCGCTCTTGGAGGATTGTATCACCAATTTGGAGGATTTTTCGCCCTTCCGAATCCTTTTCAGCCTTACTTTGCAGCCAAAAAGAACTCACTATGAAAATCAGACATTGGATAAGCCTCATCTGCCTTCCATGGATGTTGGCAGCTTGTTCGGACAACGACAACGAAAGTCCTGAACTGACTCCTGAAGAACAGGACTACACCTTCAGCGTGGCCCAACTGACCATCGAAACCAAAGACCATGCACCGATACTCGGAAAAGAGAAAAAGCATTACGTAGACTTCACACTGACCGTCGAATCGGACCATCCGGAGTGGAACTACGAAGGAACCGGACGCATCCGGGGAAGAGGGAATTCCACTTGGTTGTGGTATCCCAAGAAGCCCTACCGCATGAAACTCGATGAAAAAGCTTCCATATTGGGACTGGACGAAGAAAAAGACTGGGTACTGTTGGCCAACTATCGCGACCCGACCCACCTGATGAATACCTTCACCTTCGCTGCCGGACAGGAGTTGGGACTCCCCTACACCAACCATTCCCGCTTTGTGGAAGTGACCTTGAACGGAGAATACATCGGATTGTACCTGCTTACGGAACAAGTGGAACAAGGCGAAAGCCGTGTGAATGTAGCTGAAGAAGGAGGCATCCTGTTGTCATTGGACAAGGACGACGGACCGGAACTGGCACCGGACGAAGAAGACAACTTCTGGTCCGGCGTATACCGAATGCCAGTCTGTGTAAAACATCCCGAAGACCAGACACCCGACCAGCTGAATGCCATCAAGAAGGAATTCGCCTTGCTGGAACAAGCCATCAAAGACAATGACTACGAAGCTGTGGCCCAATTGATGGACATCCCCTCGTTCATCGACTACCTGATGCTTCAAGAGTTGGTCTACAACGTGGAAGTGGATGCCCCACGAAGCATCTACATGCATAAGGACAAAGGCGGGAAATGGTTCATGGGACCGCTTTGGGACTTCGATGCCGGCTTTGATTTCGACTGGGGAACCATGTATACCGGCCACAACTACTTCAGCAGCCATCGGGAACTGGTATTGGGCACTGACCCGGCCAACCGCATCGGAGGCTACCAAGTACCTCGTTTCTTCATCGACTTGTTCAAGAACAAGCGCTTTGTCAGCGAGTACAAGGAACGCTGGCTGGAAGTGCGTGAAATGGTCATGCCTGTATTCTGGGAAACAACAGCCATGTACGCCGAAGGAGCTGCTGAAGCCATGGAACGAAACGCCTCGTGTTGGCCCATCGACAAGGACTATGCCACCGAAATAGAACGCATGAAGGACTGGCTGCTGAAACGTCGCAACCATCTGGACGAAGTCATCGCCAACTATCCGGCAGGGAAATAATGAGCTGTATTAAAATGCGCATCCACTTATTTTTAGGCACGGATTACACGGATTAACACGGTTTTTTAGTGTATGAGAACATCCACTTAATCCGTGAAATCTGTGTAATCCGTGCCTGAAACAAATTTTATCCGAAGAACAAATAGCAGATAAAGATGGCTGAAATGATGCCGGCAGCATCGGCTATCAAGCCGCAAGGAACGGCGTGGCGGGTCTTTGCGATGCCCACACTACCGAAGTAAACGGCCAGAATGTAGAACGTAGTATCGGTAGAACCTTGGAAAATGCATGCCAACCGGCCTACAAACGAGTCGGCTCCGTAGGTGGTCATGGCATCCACCATCAGTCCGCGGGCCCCGCTTCCGCTCAGGGGTTTCATGATGGCCGTGGGAAGGCCACCCACAAAATCACTATTGATACCACAAAGTTCTACCGCCTTTTCGATGCCTCCAATGAGATAATCCATCGCCCCCGAAGCACGGAACACACCAATAGCCACCAAGATGGCCACCAAATAGGGAATGATGCGCACGGCGGTAGTGAAGCCTTCTTTAGCACCCTCTACAAAAGCATCGTACACGTTCACCTTCTTGCGGATGCCGGCGAGGATGAAGCCGATGATAATCAAGAACAGGAATACATTGGCAAAGGTGGTGGAATACACATCGATCTGTGTACGGCTCAAGGTGGTGAATAGCCAGATGATGCCTGCTACAACCAAACTCATGCCCCCAAGGAACAACAAAAGGGTACGGTTCAGCAGGTTAATGCGTTGGTAAAGGCTCACGGCTATGATTCCTATCAACGTAGAAAAGAAAGTGGCCAAAAGGATGGGAACGAACACATCGGTGGGCTGGGTGGCTCCCATTTGTGCCCGGTATACCATAATGCTGATGGGGATGAGCGTCAGTCCCGAGGTGTTGAGTACCAGAAACATGATCATCGGATTGCTGGCCGTATCTTTTTGGGGGTTCAGTTCCTGCAAGCCCTCCATGGCTTTCAGCCCCAAGGGAGTGGCGGCGTTGTCCAGCCCCAACATATTGGCGGCCAGGTTCATAAAGATACTGCCCGTAACGGGGTGCCCTTTCGGAATATCAGGAAACAGCTTGCTGAAGACGGGACTTAACAATTTGGAGAACAAGGCGATGACTCCCCCTTTCTCGCCTATCTTCATGATGCCGAGCCAAAGCGAAAGTACTCCCGTCAGTCCCAAGGAGATTTCAAAAGCCGTCTTCGAAGAACTGAATGTCGAGTTGATGATTTCGGGAAACACTCCAGTATCGCCCAAGAAAATCAGCCGGAAGGCTGCAATGACGAAAGCTATCAAAAAGAAAGCTATCCAAATATAATTGAGTACCATAAGCCACTTTATTTGTTCGATTAGCAAAATTACGAATAATTAAATAAAAAAACGTACATTTGCACACAATTAACTGTAAATACACATTCCTATGTTGAATACACTTCTTCTGATAGGCGGACTCGCCTTGATTCTTGTAGGGGCCAATGCCCTGACAGACGGTGCCGCTGCGGTAGCCAAAAGATTCCAGATCTCGGATCTTGTCATCGGCCTTACGATTGTGGCATTCGGAACCTCAGCCCCCGAACTGGTCATCAGTGTAATGGCTGCATTGGGCGGCAGTGCCGACATGGCCATCGGTAACGTGGTGGGTAGCAACGTATTCAACGTACTGATGATTATTGGGATTACGGCACTTGTAATGCCCATCAAGGTGGGGCAAGGTACATTGAGCAAGGAAATCCCGTTGGTGATTCTCGCCTCGTTTGCACTTGCCTTCTTGGGGAATGATATATTGCTCGATGGTGATACAGCCAACATCATCAGTCGCATTGACGGATTGATACTGCTTTGTTTCTTCCTCATTTTCATGCGATATACCTTTGCCATAGCCCGTAATGGCGGCGATGAGGCTGAAGGAGAGAAAATCAAGGAAATGCCTATCTGGAAGTCGGCTTTGTTCATTGTGGGAGGTCTGGCTGGACTGGTATTCGGCGGACAATTCTTTGTGGATGGTGCCAGCGGAATCGCTTCGGCACTCGGTGTAAGCGAATCAACCATCGGTCTGACCATTGTAGCAGGTGGTACTTCGCTCCCCGAACTGGCCACTTCGGTAACGGCTGCCTTGAAGAAGAATTCGGGGATTGCCATCGGTAATGCAATCGGCAGCAACCTGTTCAATATATTCTTTGTATTGGGATGCAGTGCTACCATCTCTCCGCTTCCAATGGGAGGCATCAATAACATCGACATGCTGGTGCTCATCGGCTCGGCCATCCTCTTCTGGCTGGTGGGCTGGTTCTTCAAGAAGCGTACCATTACCCGTGTAGAAGGAGCCTTGTTAGTAGTGTGCTACATCGCCTATACCGCCTTCCTTATTTCGCAACAATAACATTCAGATACTATGGGAATAACCATCAAGAAAGTTGAGACCTCGAAAGAGCTGAAGCAGTTCATCCGCTTCAATTACGAGATGTACAAGGACAATCCGTACTCCGTACCCGATTTGTACGACGACATGCTGAACACTTTCAGCCGCGACAAGAATGCCGCCTTCGAATTTTGCGAAGCCGACTATTTCATGGCCTACAAGGACGGGAAGCCGGTGGGACGTGTGGCTGCCATCATGAACAATCGTGCCAACGAGACTTGGAACAAGAAGGAAGTGCGCTTCGGGTGGATAGACTTCATCGACGATGCCGAAGTGTCCGATGCCTTGCTGAAGACCGTTGAGGCGTGGGGTAAGAAGAGAGGTGCTACTGAAATTGTAGGGCCACTTGGCTTTACCGATTTCGATGCCGAAGGGATGCTGGTCGAAGGCTTTGACCAACTGAGCACCATGGCCACCATCTACAACCATCCTTATTACCCCGAACACATGGTGAAGCATGGATACGAAAAGGATGCCGACTGGGTGGAATTCAAGATATACATCCCCGATGCCATCCCCGACAAGCACAAGCGCATCTCCGAAATCATCATGCGCAAGTATGGCTTGAAGATTGTGAAGTGTACTTCAAAGGACATCAAGAAATACGGACAGGCTATCTTTGATTTGATGAACGAAGCATATAGCCAACTGTATGGCTATTCGGCCTTGTCGCCCCGTCAAATCAAGCAATACATCAAGATGTTCCTCCCGATACTCGACCTCCGTATGGTGACATTGGTCGTAGACTCGGAAGACCAGGTGATAGCAGCGGGCATCTCCATGCCGTCGCTCAGCGAAGCTTTGCAGAAGGCCAAGGGCCGCTTGCTCCCCTTCGGTTGGTATCACTTGTTGAAGGTCATCTTCCTGAAGAAATACCCCAAGGTGCTCGACCTCCTGCTGGTGGCCGTGAAGCCCGAATATCAGAACAAGGGTGTGAATGCCCTGTTGTTCTACGATTTGATTCCGGTCTATCAGAACATTGGCTTTGAATATGCCGAAAGTAATCCGGAACTGGAGTTGAACGGCAAGGTGCAGGCCCAATGGGAATACTTCAAGACCGAGCAGCACAAGCGTCGTCGTTGCTTCAAGAAAAACTTATAAAATATAAACGCGGGAAAATCCCGCGTTTATATTTTATATATAGTGAGTTGAAGTTGAAATTCATCGTCACTAAGTTCAGCCTCGACTGATTATCAGTCAGTTAGGCTGAACTTTCTTGTTTCTGTAGGAGGGTGTGTCAAAAATGCCTCTTTTATTTTTTCGTCCGCAGATTACGCAGATTGCGCAGATAAATAATAACCATTCGGTATAATATAAAGATGAAAAATCGGCGTTATCAGCGTCATCAGCGGATGGAAAGTGTATTTTGACACAGCTTCGCCTTGCATTCCGCATAACTGTCCCCCAATTTAAGAGAAATTGTATCCACAACTGTCCCCCAGACAGGGGGACGAGCGAAGCGGAGGGGGTGTAACAGCGTATGTGTTGTAAATCCCGCCGATGAATATCACCCCTCCGTCCTACGGAC
>JAFVTL010000082.1 GCA_017503235.1 Bacteroidaceae bacterium
AGCTCCATCGGTAAGTTCGGTGGTGAAACCGACAACTGGATGTGGCCACGACACACTTGCGACTTCTCCGTATTCCGCATCTATGCCGATGCCAATGGAGAACCGGCCGAATACAACGAAAGCAACGTGCCTTTGAAGGTGAAGAAGCATCTTGCCATCTCGTTGAGAGGTATTGACGAAGGCGACTATGCCATGATTATGGGTTTCCCGGGAAGCACTGACCGCTACCTGACACAAAGCGAAGTGAAGCAACGCATGACCGCTACCAACGAACCTCGCATCCTCATCCGCGAAACACGCCAAGGTGTCTTGAAGGAAGAAATGGCCGCAAGCGACAAGGTACGTATCCAATATGCAAGCAAGTATGCAAGCAGCAGCAACTATTGGAAGAACTCCATCGGTATGAACAAAGCGATTGTAGACAATAAGGTTTTGGAAACCAAAGCTGAACAAGAAGCACGCTTTGCCAAGTTCGCACAAGAGAAAGGCAATGCCGACTACGCCAAGGTAGTGGGAGAAATCGACGCCATCATTGAAAAGTGCAACCCCATCCTTTACCAATACACCTGCTTCAACGAAATCCTGAGAAACGGCATTGAGTTCGGCACTCCTTACGTGATGTTGGATAGCTTGAAGCTGGCTCTCCAACAGAAGGACAAGGAAAAGACAGCCCGCTATACGGATATGCTGAAGGGAGTATACACCAGCATCCACAACAAGGACTACGACCATGAAGTGGACCGTAAAGTGGCCAAGGTACTCCTTCCGCTCTATGCAGAAATGGTTGAAGCCGACAAGTTGCCTGCTTTCTATGCAACCATCAACGGACAATTCAAGGGCGATTACAATGCCTATATCGACCATTTGTATGACAATTGCATCTTCTCCAACGAAGCGAACTTCAACAAGTTCATCAAGAAGCCTACCGTCAAGGCCATCGACAAGGATTTGATGAAGGCTTTTGTTACGGCCAAATACGATTTGGGCAACCGCATCGTTGAGGAATACTCCAAGGCCATCGGCAACATCGACTTGCTTCACAAGACTTACGTTCGCGGCCTTTGCGAGATGTATTCCCCCGAGCCTAAAGCACCGGATGCCAACTTCACCATCCGTCTGACTTATGGTAACGTGAAGTCATACGACCCGAAGGATGGCGTACACTATAATTACTACACAACCCTGAAGGGTGTGATGGAGAAAGAAGACCCGACGAATCCGGAATTTGTGGTGCCTGCCAAGTTAAAGGAACTGTATCTTGCCAAGGACTTCGGACGCTATGCCATGGCGAATGGCGAAATGCCGGCTTGCTTCCTGACTACCAATGACATTACAGGCGGTAACTCCGGCTCACCGGTCATCAACGGCAAGGGCGAACTGATCGGTTGTGCCTTCGACGGCAACTGGGAATCACTCAGTGGTGACATCAACTTCGACGACAACCTCCAGCGTTGTATTGCGGTAGACATCCGCTACATTCTTTTCATCATCGACAAGTTGGGCGGATGCAGCCACTTGATTGACGAAATGACCATTGTCGAATAAATACCAATAAAAAGTGGGTGTGTCGAAATGCACATCCACTGTTTTTTTAGGCACGGATTACACGGATTGCACGGATGAATATGATGTAAACATACACTAAAAACCGTGTTAATCCGTGTAATCCGCGCCTAAAATACATTTATGACACTCGTTCTTTTTTATTTACTGCACAATCTCTATCTCATCCAACAGATGCTTGGCTCCCGCCAACTTGTCAATCACAAATAGCGCAAAGCGGATGTCGAGCGCTATGTTGCGACAAATCTCCGGGTCGTACACCACATCACTCATCGTACCTTCCCACACCCGGTCAAAGTTCACTCCAATCAAGTTACCTTCCGCATCGAGCACCGGAGAACCCGAATTGCCCCCACTCGTATGGTTGGTAGCAATGAAAGCTACGGGCACCGAACCGTCCACTTCCCAACGGCCATAGTCCTTTGCCGCATGGAGGTCCCTCAACTTCTGAGGAATGTTGTAGTCATAAATATCGGGATTATCCTTTTCGATGACACCATCCAACGAAGAGATGGGGGTATAATAAATGGCATCGGCCGGCTTGTATCCTTTCACCTTGCCATAGGTTACACGCAACGTGGAGTTGGCATCGGGATAGAATATCTTACCGCCATTCGTCGCTTCGTTATACTCCATCATGCCTCGCATATAGGCCCTATATAATAAGGTAATCTCTGTATTGACTTCCGACAAGGCCGGTGCGATGTTTTCTCTGAACCACGCATTGGTCTCGCGATAGATTTCTTCCGCCATCGCCAAGTTGGGAGTATCGGTAAACAAGGCTTCCGCCCATGCCTCCACACTTCCGAACTTCTGAAGTTGTTCCTTGAAATAGGGCGATTGATATTCATCTGCAATGTTTTGACTATAAGCCTTGTAAAGGGCGATGAACGATGCCTTGTCTATCGGTTGGTAATAGTCCTTGTAGAACTTCTCGGCATTGGCTTGTCCTCTGCCCGCAAAGGCGATGAGTTCCACGGCATTCAAGGCTTCTGTCTGATAATCCTGCACCAACGAGAGCTCTTCTATCGAGGCATACAACGCCTTGAAACGTTCTACTAAGTTCTCGTATTCAGGCTTGCCTTCTGCCCATTGGTCGAACTTGGCTTCGAAGTCCTGCTTGTTTTCAATCGCCTTCATGCGAAGGATTCCCTTGGCCTCGCCTTGCCATTTCTTCCAGGCGTTGGACACACTGGCGTTCTTCGATGCATACTGGATGCGTACCGCCTGATTCTTGGCCATCTCCTCCCGTTGGATGTTCAGACGGAGGGTGCGGAGGGCAATCTTATGCGGATTGGACACCAAAGCTGTGTACTTCACGGCTTCGGAGAAAAGGTATTCGCGAGTGGTGCCCGGAAAGCCGTACACCATGGTAAAGTCGCCTTCCCGGATGCCCTTGGCGTTCACCTTGAAATACTTCTTGGGACGGAAAGGCACGTTGTGTTCACTATACTCGGCAGGTTCATTGTCGGCACCGGCATACACACGGAAAAGGCTGAAGTCACCCGTATGACGAGGCCACATCCAGTTGTCGGTATCGCCTCCGAACTTACCGATGGAGCTGGGCGGAGCGCCTACCAGACGGACATCGGTGTAGACCTTGTATACAAACAGAAAGTATTGGTTACCATAGTAAATGGGCTTCACATGAGCCACCAGATGCTTGTTCTCCCCTACCGCCTTGTCAATAATCTTCTGGGAGTTCTTCTCTACCAACGCAATGCGTTTCTCTTCGGTCATCTTCGGTTTGTAACCCTTCAGCACTTCGTCGGTCACATCCGTCATATACTCCAAGAACGAAACGGAGAGTCCCGGATTGGGAAGTTCTTCAGCGCGCGACATCGCCCAAAAGCCATCCTTCAGATAGTCATGCTCCACGGAGCTGTGCGATTGAATTTGTCCGTAGCCACAATGATGGTTGGTGATGAGCAACCCTTCGGGCGAAATGAGCTCACCGGTGCATCCGCCTCCGAAGCGCACCACCGCATCCTTCAGCGACGATTGGTTGACACTATAGATATCTTCGGCCGACAGCTTGAAGCCCTGACTTTGGATATCCTTTATCTTCTTGAGGATTTCCGAGGGCAGCCACATGCCTTCGTCGGCACGCATCTGAGTGCTTCCCACAAGGAGAAAAGCGAAAAGGAATAAAAGTTTCTTCATTGTATCAAGTATTAACAATGTACAAAAATAGCGATTCGCATTGAATCTTCCAATACACCCAACAAGATTATCCAATCATAACAGGATGATTAAGCCTTCCAGCCCCTATGAGTAAGGTCAAAAGAACGCATTACATTTACGTTTCATGATTTGATTCATATATTTCATGGCTTGGCTTATATGTTTCGCGATTTGGTTTATATATTTCAAATCATGAAACGTAGTTCATATAACGTCAAAAAGGCTTAACATTACCGGTGTGCAGGGTTAATAGATAGCTATATTCAGCTTAAATACGAAAGAAGATAAATTTCCGCATAATGACATATCAGTATTATTCCGTTTCTGGCCATGTTTAACAATCAAAATATGCAATATATAAAATAAATATACAATGCATATTATAGCCTTATTGCACCCCAAAAAACAGTTAACAAATTACCCCCCCCGAATTGTTATAATTTATTACGAAATTATTTGTATTTTATGAAATTAAAGCTTATGTTTGTACTCTGTAATAAATACAAAGTTAAAATTGCACACATCGATTATTGTTTGTGCAACTTTAATGCCTTAGTTAACTAAATTTGAATGAGGATGAAACGTCTGGGTGTGTTGGGTATATTATTGTTCACACTTTTGGCCACCCCTTTTAAAGGAGTAGCTAAGGGTACTTATGTACCAGCCGCATCAGACTCATTATATAGTGATGATTATGCCAGATTCATGGAATTCCGCATTTTCTATCCGGTAAACGGCATAGAAGTACGCGAGAACTACATGAACAATTCACAGACATTGGACAAAATCAAAAGATATCTGAGCGAAACATCCATCATAGACAGCATCAGCATCTACTCCTACGCATCCCCCGAAGGGCCTTATCGTACCAATGAAAGGCTGGCAATCCAACGCGGTCAAAGCGCCAAGCAATACATCATTGACCACGTACCTGCCGGAAGCAATTTCGACCCCGACATCATCCGACTCATGCCCAATGCCGAGAACTGGAAAGGCTTGCGCGAAGAAATTGTAAAGGATTATCACCGGAAAGATCGTGACCAGGTCCTTGAAATCATAGACAGTAACCTTCCCCAAGAAGAAAAGAAGGATGCATTATCCCGCCTGGACAGAGGCCGTTCATGGCGCTATATCAAACAGAACCTGATGCCTCGCCTTCGTTATGCCACTTGGATTTCTGTCAAGTTACACAACCCACCTTCCAAATTCGCTAAATACGAAGGACCTTCCATAAAAGTGGATATGCCTCGTATGCCTGCTTTACGGGCTATTCAAAGACCGGCCATTGTCATCACCCCTGTCGATACGACCGACACCCGTACCTGGTTGGCACTGAAGACCAACTTATTGTACGATGCAATTTCTTGGCTGAACTTCAGCATAGAAGCACCCTTGAACGAACACTTCTCCCTGCTCTATTACCATCAGTTCCCTTGGTGGCGTTGGGGAGAAAACAAGAACGAATTCTGCATGCGATTCCTGAGCATCGGAGCCGAAGGCCGTTGGTGGTTCAAGCCCATCCCTCACGAAGCAACTGAGTCACGCATCAAGCGCGACCGACTGACCGGTTGGTTTGCCGGTGTCTATCTGGAATCGGGCAAGTGGGATTTCAACCGCAAACGAAGCATTTGCTATCAAGGCGAACATTGGAGCACAGGGCTCAGCATCGGCTATGCCATGCCCATTGGCAAACGACTTAATCTGGAGTTCTCTTTGTCAGCAGGCTATGCCTCCATCATCCATCGTGGCTATGAACCGTCCGACGATTACTCCAAGCTCTATCACTTGCCGGAGAAAGACGGTACTTGGCATTACATCGGTCCTACCAAAGCACAGGTATCCCTGGTGTTGCCCCTCGTCTTTAAACAGAAGAAAGGAGGCCGCCCATGATGAAGCTGATAGTACACTTGTTAGGATTGGGCCTCTCGCTGATGCTGGCCGGATGCGAACATCGTCCGTTAGAAGAGAATTCCGATTTGCACTATGTACGTGTCTATCTGGATGAGCATATACGCAATGTTCACTATGGTTTCTACGACGAAAGCAAGAAGAAACCGGAATACAAGGCACCGACCATGATGCGCATTACACTGAATGACCCCCAAAGCGGAAAGATGAAAGCGGAAACCTATCTCCGAAATTCGGGAAGCGACGAACGGGGCAAATACATTGACGGACACATCGCCGCAAGACCGGGCACATACAACCTGATAGCCTATAGTTTTGACACCCAATCCACCCATGTAAGGAACAAAGAAGACTACTACAACATGCAGGTGTATACCAACCCCATCTCACGACAACTGATGGACATGCTGGTAAGCGTACGGAGTGAAAACGAAACGACAGAGGGTACAGGACCAACCGGCTGGAACATCCGCTATGAACCCGACCATTTCTTTGTGACATCCTGCGAACAGATAACGGTGTCCGACAAGGCTTACACCGACACCCTGTACAACAGCCGCAGAGAACACTTCCAGGCTCAAACTACCGTAGAGACCTATTATCTGCAAGTGAATGTCAAAGGCATCGAATATGTCAAAAATGCGGTATCCCTCATCACCGGTATGGCCGAATCGACCTTGATGCACAACCAGACAATGGTCAGCGACCCACCGGCCAGTGTGTACTTTAACTTGAATCCAGGTACTAACACCGCCCGAAAAGAAGAGAATATGGCTGTGGCATACGCTTCTTTCAACACCTTCGGCAAGCTGGAGGACGTGGAAGGATTCATCGAAGTGACTTTCGAATTCAATACCATTTACGAAACGACCCAAACTGAAACCATCCGCGTTACGGACATGTTCGAAACCGAACAAGTAAAGGACAAGCGATGGATTATCATCGACAAGGTGATAGAAATCATTCCGCCCGAAGGTGCAACAGGAGGAATGAGCCCAGGAGTAAATAACTGGGAAAACATAGAAGGAAACATAACCGTATAGAATAACAAACTTAAATAAATTTATTAACCAATTTAAACTACAAGATTATGAGACGGATTTTATTAGTTGCAACCATGGCAAGTGTAGCACTTGCAAGTTGCGTAAAAGACGAAAGTGTGGACCTCACTCAACAGGCCAAGAAGTTAAGCTTCGAAGCTCCGGTAATGGGCACTCAGTCAAGAGCCTATTATGGAGAAATTCAAGGTGGGGATTATCGAACAGAAGAGAGCTTTAAGGTTTTCGCAAAACAGCACAAAGGCGCATTAACCAATTGGGAAACTGCTGAAAATTTTTGGAGCGGTGCTTTAGAAGCCAAGTATGATGCAACTTTGGAATATTGGGATACAGACACTGATTATTATTGGCCGAATTCTGATGATAACGTTTGGTTGTCTTTCGGAGCATATTCTCCAGCTACTCTTACAGGAACAAACGCAGCTGCTGAATATTCAAACAAAGGTTTGACTATTACAGATTTCGAAGTTAGCAGAGACGTTGCTAAACAAGTAGACTTAATGTATTCAGGACCAATATTGAATAAGAAATATACTGAAGCTAATGATATTGATGGGGTTGACATCATATTTAAACATGCTCTAACTTCGATTGTATTTAGTGCAATTGATTCTGATCCTAATGCAAAGTATACCATTACATCTATTAAGGTAAATGGTAAATTCATAACAAAGGGTACTTTCTGCGAAAACTTAACTGCTATCAACGCTAGTGGTACTGCTGACTGGACAGAGAAATCAGGTAATGATGCTCCTACAGAATATATTTTGGCTACTGGTTTGACTACCGTTGTTGGCAATGCTAATACTGTTATAACAGAAAAAACAAGTGCATTGTTGACTATCCCACATGAAGAAACAGAAATGGATGATGAAGCTACGGTAACTATAACCTATACTGTTGATCCCGAAAGTGGTGCTGCGGATTATGATGCAACAAAAACAGTGAAACTTGCAGATTTTAAGATAAGCAGTACAACATCTATTACTGAATGGAATCTTGGTTATCGTTACACCTATCAGTTCAATTTTGGTGGAACAAGTAAGATTTACTTCAAGCCTACTGTAGCTCAATGGACAGATGGCGGTACAGCAACCTTGACAATTCAATAATAACTCAGAAGTACAATCACCATAGATAGTATGGAGGCTCACCTCCATACTATCTTCTTCAAGACATTTAGATACAAATGAACCCGAGCCGAATCTTTCTACCCTATTTAGTTGGATTGCTGATGATAAGTTGTAGCCATGATGAAGCAGAGACAATTGTTCCTACTCCATCGGAACCTACTACGACTCCCATCAGTTGGTCCGTATTGCCCATACAAGGCATGCAGGGAAGTCGTGCATTAGTAAACAACGATGGCGACTTGCGAAATGCTTGTTCTCAAGGAAAGGGAGAAAGTATCGGTATCTGGGGAGACTATGATTTGACAGTCAATGGTGAAAAGCGAACCATTGAAGGTTTTTTAAACAACGTAGAACTAATATACTACGGAATCAGCAATAGCGAAGACAGTCCCACCGGATGGGATGTAAAAGAAGACCAGTTCTGGGAATTGGGAGGACAATACCGCTTCCGTGCCTATTACCCTCAGACATCAGTGAAGGAGCATGTAGTCGGGTCGTCCAATGCCACAACCTTCGTTATCAACTACAACACTACCCAAATGCAGGAAGACTTGTTGGTGGCCTACCAGCCCATCAACACCATGCAATGGAACCTGTCCAATCCCGTCCCCTTGAAATTCCGTCATGCACTGGCGGGATTGAAGTTCCAATTCCAATTTGAAGAAGGACTTTACGAAACAGACAAACTGACCAGTTGCTGGCTACAGAACACAGAGAAGCGAGATTTTACCAGTGTGGGTATGCTGGCTTATGGTACAGAAGACCCCAATAATGACAATAAATACAACCCCAATTGGTTGGACTGGCACGAAAGCTACAATTCGCCAAGTACAGAAAAAATGTATTATTGGGAAAGCACAGATGGAGTAACTTATACGCGCACATCAAGTTCCAACACCCCTGCTACAGCATATACTGGAACATCCAAGGAAGGAACAGCATTCTTGAACAATGACGGACACCTGCTTATCATTCCACAACAATCGGACGGCACCGTACAACTTTGCTTCACCACCTACGAAGGAGGAGAGACTGTCTATCGAATCCCTATCCCTGTAAAAACAGGCACCAGCATGGCAACCCAACGTGCAAACAACACTTACGATGCCAACAACACCCTGATATTGGGAAGTGCCATTGAAGAGAATGGCACAGACTTTGTAGCAGGATATTTATATAATTATACCATAACCATTACCAAAACGAATTTGGGCATATCACTTAGCATTGCTCCCTGGAATGAATTGAAATCTTCGTTCGACATCAGCTTCTAATACCTATTTATATATAGACTAATTAATGATATGATAAAGACATTGAAACACCTGCTCCTATTATTGCTCATAGCTATCATGGCATGGGCCTGCAATAACGACAAGGAAGATACTGCCTTGGCAGAAGAGGAACCGGTAAATCTGACCATCTCCATGAAGGTGCCACGCATTGAATTATCACGTGGTGTAAGTGATGACCCACGCAATGAGAACAACACATGGAATGAATGGGAAGAATTGGTGGACGGACGAAAGTTATATCATGTCACTCTCTTCTTGATAGAGAAAACAACCCAACGTTTGGTAGGCATTCGCGATATTGAATATGGCAGCGAACACATCACTGATGCTACTAGCGAATATGGAGCCAATGGATTCAGTACGGGAGGTATTGTGGATACAAATGCCACAACCGGTACGGAAGTAACTTTCACTTTCAAATACGACCATCCCCGACATGGTGCTTGTGAAAAGCTACGTCGAGGAGAATTCTTGATGTTGGCGGTTGCCAACCACACACATTGCGAAAGAACAATAGAAGGAAAGAAGTATGAATATGAAGGTTTGAGCAATGGTACTGATAAACTTGAGAATTTAATTGAATCCATCAAAAGCACTTTCGATATACAGGCAGGAAAAGGTATTGACAATTTTATCCAATCAAATGCTAATTATCAATCTTTCTTTGATTTTCCAATCATAGCCAATAACGATTACCTATGCGACAAGAACGTTCCCCAACCTCTATCGATGGTACAAAACATTTCCCTCTCTCCTGGTGACAACTATGTATCAGGGGAATTGAAGCGTACCTATTCACGTATCCGTATAGAGGTAATGAACAATTCGTCATCGTGTGATTTGTCTATAAACAGTTTGACTTTCAGCGATAATTTTGCACAAAAACAAACCTATCTGTTTGACAATCCGGACAATCCTGATAGGATTTATACCAATTTTAAAGGTAAGCCAGTCGTGACATCCACTTATGCTATCACCAATTGTACAGCTACCACAAGCAATCCTATTGCATTAGGTGAACGAAGTCAAAAAGTAATTTTTGATGGATATATCTTAGGCAGTAAAGATGACAATGGATATAGATACACTTTAGATGTGGAATATAAAGACAAAACTTATGAATTGCCAGCCAGCATCAACGAACAAGCCTCTAATTTAGCAGAAATAAAAGCTAATGTAACAACTTCAATCACAGGTGAAACAAGATACTTTGTTATTAAAAACACTAGTTCGGGAAAGCATCTATACGACAACGGTAATTTTTTATATCAAGGTAATGACATTATCAATAAAAATACGGATAACTATAATTACTACATGTGGGCTTTAATAGAACGGCCTTCAGGAGGATATTACCTTTATAATAAAGAGACTGAACATTATGTAGGGACCCCCAATAGTAACACAAACGGTCAAACCAGAATGGTTACTGACCCTGAAGCTTATTATAATATTGTGGAATACAATGTCGATTATTTAATACAAGCCAATGGCAATGCCAGTCTGTGTTTAAACAACTGGGGAGGAGCAGGTACCCATCTTGGGGGGTATTCTCAAGATAATGGTGGTAAACACCAATTCTACTTGGCCATTCCAGGAGGAGTGAAAGATGCTAGATACAACTCTCCTATATTGTTAGAGACCATAGATCCTACGACAGCGCAAGTCAATCAAGTTAAAAGCATCAAACGCAATGATTTCATCAACGTTTTGATAACCGTTTCGTTTGATGAAATGAATGGAGACTTCCGATTTGAAGTTGTACCTTGGACAGAAAAAAGTGGGAATATAGAATTTAATTGAAACTGAATTATATGAAACTGAATTGGATATATATAGTAGGATTATGCCTAACGTTGATATGTGTAGGATGTGCAGATGATGAGTTGGTACAACAAACATCCGAGGGCACAATTGGAAATAATGAAATATATACAACCCTGCATTTCAATCATATAGATTCTGAAAAGATAAACATAACTACCCGTGCAACTTTAGGCGTAGTTCCAGAATCGCGTGTGCAAAATATATTTGTTTATTTGTTTGTGGGCGAAACATGTGTATACACCCATTATTTCGATACTAGTAACAGATTGGCTAACGAAACGGAAGTAAGCAATGCTAAATGGAGTTGTTGGTATGTAAATAACATGACTTCTGATGCTAACTCTTCTTCAAATAGAACCAACGGAGTCATCCGTATGAGAACGGCAGATATAACCAATGGGACACTCTATCTGATAGCCAACATTGACGCTGACATGGTAAACATTTCCCCCGAAAAATTAAATACAATCCGTACAAAACAAGAAATTGAATCACTTACCGCTACCCTTAATCAAGAAATTACATCACGAAACGGATACTTTCCAATGACGGCTAAAGTAAGTGGCATTACTATTGCAGATAATACGGTTAAGAATTCAGATGGAACGCAAGCCAATGCAGAACTGGTACGACTGGATGCCAAAATTCAAGTGAACGTACGTACGGCCCTTAACTATGTCAATACAGAAACAGAAGGGGAAGGGAACAATGCAGTAATAACCAAACAAACCCTAAAAGGATTTATTCCTAAATCCTGGCAAATCATGAATTTACCTAAAGGGACATACGCATTGCCTTTTAAAGAAGATGGTACTGTTCAAGGCGATTTTGAGGAAGCCGGCTATTTCAATAGTATAGAAGTAGAAGGATTTGAGACATCAACCAATGAAGAAATCACCTATAAGAATAATACAACAAAGAAAGACACAACCATCACCCAAACAACGCATGGTTTTTCATTCTACATGCTACAAAATAAAGAAACCATGAAGAAAACTGTAGGAACCAATTACCACCTACGAGATAAACGTAACAAAGATGACCAAGGACGGTATGATGAAACAAAGGGTTGGTGGGAATATGCCCCTGAAAATGCAACCTACATGGTCATCAAAGGACAGATTGAAATGGATGTGGACGTGTCTACCAATGCCAAACAACAGCATCTGGCTGCTGATGTAATCTATTACATACACTTGGGAGACATTGCAAGCAGCCTTGACAATTATAGCATAGAACGTAACACTTACTATACCTATACCATTACCATCAAAGGGGTTAACAGCATTGAGGTAGAAGTACAATCATCCAATTCTGGGAATTTCGAGGAAAGGGAATCTGGTGCTACAGGAATGGTGTACATTGCCGAAGAAGAAATCATCACATTCGATGCTCATTATGAACAACGGGTATATATGCTGGATGCAGCATCGATAGACCCTGATAATGTTACATGGTATGTCAGCACTCCTTTCAGCGAAGGTATGCCCAAAAACATTGGAGGAACAGAAGTACCTGCCGGTTTGGACTATCAATGGGTACAATTCATGGTGAACCAATGGGCGGATGAAGATAAAACGACTTATTCAAAAAACAATCAAAGCTATCCCGGTTATAAAGGCAACGACAATCAACCGTTACGGAGCGACAGTCTGATGAATGTCGTGGAATTTACCAAATTCATCAAAAATGAAGTTAGAAAGTTGAGAAAAGGAGAAAAAAGTATATTCCTAAAAGAAAAAGATGAAGCCTGGTATAATTGGTATAAAACAAACAATCCTACTACTACTAAAACCATCAATGACGATGGCATTTGGTGGCGCGATCGCCTCTATGTCACAATCTTTATCGATGAGTTCTATTACGAAGTTGACCCTATTACCGGCAATAAACGTGAAGGATTATGGAAGGAGTTCGTAAATCAGCCCAACCGACTAATGCACATCCTTTGTGACAATCAAGAAAGTTTAGATGGTGCAAGTAGTTCTACAGGTAGTATCATTACCATTCGTCAGCGCTCGATACAAACCCCATATGACATTGCCAAGACAAACACTGCATGGGGATGTGAAACACTAGATGAAACTGCAGATAGTTACTTTTGGTTTTACAATGAAGAAGAGAAAATATCAGATGGAGATAATGCAAATACTTTAGCCTCCCAAAGTGCAGGAAATACCTCTTCACTCAATGGGTTGTTTAATACAGCAAAATTATGGGGATATACTAAAGATAACGATGAAAATCTAATGTGGAGTACTTATCTTGACTATAATCGTCCAAACAGCTATAAAAAGGATGGAGATAAATATCCCAGATATTGGATGACGGATGGAAATGCTGTTCTACGATATACCCCTATGATGCGTAATCGTGACAACGATGGTGACAATTATATTGACGCTGACGAAATCCGTTGGTATATCGCTTCTCTTGAACAGATTTATGGATTGTACATTGGAGACCAAGGGCTTGCTCCTGACGCACATTTATTCCCCCCTTCCAAGAGGACACTCACTAAAAACGACACATACAGTAGTGGGCATCCATTGGCAGGTCGTTACAAGTATTTGGAACACATAGTAAGCAGTACAAAACATAGCTCAGCCAATACCAATACCCCTATCGTTGTATGGGCTGAAGAAGGAGTTTCTACCAGCTACTACCGTCAAGAATTTGGATGGAGTGGATGGGATAATCATGGCGCACAAAGCATTCGTTGCATCCGCAATTTAGGTTTGGACAAACCAACTCAATTTAATATCTTGAATGAAAAAGAAAACACACCGGAAAAATTAATCTCCGTCACCATACCAACTGGAACCATTGATGAAAATTCCGTTTTTGAATTTGACTTAACCAACGTTAATCCGAAATCCTTGCGTAATTATCACAGTTCCCATGAATTGGAGCCCACCGATGAATACAATGAAATGAGCCGACCCTATAAAAAATTCGCAACAGGTCCGCTTTACAGCACCGGTAATTATATGAATTTATACAATACATTGATGCAAGGAAAAACGCCTGTCACCAACACCGATTATAGAGTACCCAATGTGCGCGAAGCGGCTTTAATGATGTTGTATTGCGATACTTATAACGACTGGTGGACAACACCCATACATACTGCAACATATTATAGTAGAGGTCCAAAAGCTCAAAGTGAGGATATGAAAATTAAACCTAATTATACATGGGTTTTGAATAAGGATCGTTATTCCAGTCTTGGTTCAACCACCACTAGTACTCGTTCTGTCCGTGACATACCAGTAGAATAAAACAACTGGGAAAAAAATCCTTCAGATAAATCAGATGCATCTAACGCATTGATTATCTGTATCAATTCCTGACTTTTTATGCTGATTTTTCCTATTTTGAAAGATCAGCCGATAGGTGAAAGAAAAGCATAAAGTTATTGAACGGAAAGCATCGGTTTATGTCTTGCAAAACATCATGATGCTACGTTTAATGCATCAGACATTGCGTAACTGATTCATTCAAACCTCTTTATTCAGGGGGAAAAGTCAGGATTTAGTTCTGTCAATCAATCAGTTAAAGCAAACTGATTCTTCTGAAGGATATTTTGCAGACTATTTATTTCTCCTTCTCCAGTTCCGAAGGAATGCGATAAGCGGTGTAGAGTTCGAGCACGGCGGCGATGGTAAGACAAACAATCCATCCGTTTCGCTTGGAAATGAACATCAGCACACCGGCAAAAATCAAAAGAATGGCAGCAATAATCTGTTGGCGGCGCAAACGACGGATGATGAGGTTCTTGCCGTCATAGCGTCCTTGTACAACCTGTACATAGGCGAACAACACGGCACCAACGGTATATAGGACAGGGGAAAGTTCCCAACGGGTAATCTGCAGCATGGCGCCCACCAGCAATAGGACAGCACCCACTATCTGCATATAGTTATAGGCCTTGCTCATTCTTCAAAGATAAAGATGTCTTCGTTCGGTTTCTTCATCAGATACTTCTCGCGCGCAATCTTCTCCAAAGCCTCGGGATTGTCAGTCAGTTCCTTCAGCTTACGGGTATCTTCCTCAAACTGCTTGCGATATTTGGCAATTTCTTCATTCAACTCTCTGATTTCTTCACGATGCTTGGCACGCTGAATCAAGCTATTCTCATCGAGAAACACGATAATCACTCCAAACACCAACAAAGTGATGAGATACTTGTGTCTGCCAATAAAGTCCCAAAGTGCTGAAAGTTTGCTCATAGATGAAGATTTTATACTTTCCGCAAAGATAGAAAATTTCAAGCATTACACACCAATAAACGCAAGATTTTACTTACATTTGCAAAAACTCATCCGATAATTATCCTTCGATATGGAAAACTATATTGTATCAGCACGAAAATACCGCCCCTCAACCTTCGACACGGTAGTAGGGCAACGTGCCTTGACCACCACCTTGAAGAATGCCATCGCAACCGGCAAACTGGCGCATGCCTACTTGTTTTGCGGGCCAAGAGGAGTAGGCAAGACCACTTGTGCACGTATCTTTGCCAAGACCATCAACTGCTTGAATCCGGCCAACGATGGTGAAGCGTGCAACCAATGTGAATCCTGCATGGCCTTCAACGAACAGCGTTCATACAACATCCACGAGCTGGATGCCGCGTCAAACAACTCGGTGGACGACATCCGCCAATTGATTGAACAGGTACGCATCCCGCCTCAGATAGGCAAATATAAGGTGTACATCATCGACGAGGTTCACATGCTTTCACAATCGGCTTTCAACGCCTTCCTCAAGACGCTGGAAGAACCTCCCCATCACGCCATCTTCATACTGGCCACTACCGAGAAGCACAAGATATTACCCACCATCCTGAGCCGTTGTCAAATCTATGATTTCAACCGCATCGGAGTAAACGACACGGTGGAACACTTGCAATACGTAGCTCAGAAGGAAGGCATACAGGCGGAACCGGAAGCACTGACAGTCATTGCCCAGAAAGCCGACGGAGGGATGCGCGACGCACTTTCCATCTTCGACCAGGTAGCCAGCTTTACCGGAGGAAAGATTACCTATCAGGGAGTCATTGAGAACCTCAATGTATTGGATTACGAATACTATTTCAAACTTACGGACTGCTTCCTTGAAAACAAAGTATCGGAAGCCATGTTGCTGTTGAATGAAATTCTTCGAAAAGGATTTGACGGAAGCCACTTCATTACCGGATTGGCATCACATTTCCGCGACCTCTTGGTCAGCAAGGACGTCTCTACCCTTCCGTTGCTCGAAGTGGGAGCCGGCATTCGCCAGCACTATCAAGAACAAGCCAAGAAATGCGACCAGAAGTTCCTCTATAGAGCCATGAAGCTGGTCAACGATTGCGACTTGAACTATCGGGCAAGCAAGAACAAGCGTCTGTTGGTGGAACTGACACTGATACAATGTGCGCAACTGACTCTGCCCGATGCCGACGACATTGTTGGTGGGCGTAGCCCTAAGAGAATATTAAAACCCCTGTTCAAGCAGCAAGCGGCACAACAACCGGCCGCCATGCAGCCCCAGTCACAGACAGGAGCCGCCGCTGCACAAGCCTCAACGGAAGGAAACAATGCAGGTGTACACACGAGTCCATTAGCGGGTCTTAGAACTGACATCAAGAAAAAGCCGGTAATGAGACCCGAAATGATGAATGTGTCCATACGTGGCACCCGCATGAAATGGAAAGAAACGGAAGCAAGCCAACCAGCTCCACAACCAAGCGCCCCTGCTCCCGAAGAAAAGTATGAGAATCGTCCGTTTAAAGACAGCGAACTGAACTTCTACTGGCGC
The DNA here is from genome assembly GCA_017503235.1 of Bacteroidaceae bacterium. Lineage (GTDB taxonomy): Bacteria > Bacteroidota > Bacteroidia > Bacteroidales > Bacteroidaceae > Phocaeicola. The sequence continues at coordinate 16,774 of JAFVTL010000082.1, forward strand.
GACTTTGCCATGAACCACCTTCCCAAGGAGGAAAAGGCCAATTCGGCACGTATGATGAACATCACTCCCAAGCCTTTGAACGATACGGCTTACGAAATCTTGGTGGATAATGAAATGGTAGGGAAATACATGAACAAACTGCTTCCCGATGTATTGAAGTACATCCGTGAGCAATTGCACAACCGCCAAGTGGTATTGTCCGTCCGTGTAAGCGAAGCACACGAGGTGGTACGTGCCTACAATCAGGCGGAAAAATTCCAACTGATGAGCAAACGGAATCCCAAGCTTTTGAAGCTGGCGCAGAAGTTCAATTTGACACTGGATTAAAAAAAAGAAGAAGGTGTCATAATAGTATTTTAGGCACGGATTACACGGATTGCACGGATAAACTTAATGTAAACATACACTAAAAACCGTGTTAATCCGTGTAATCCGTGCCTAAAAAAAGTGGATGTACATTTCAATACACCCACTTTATATATATTACGTTATTCTTAGAATGTATACAGCGCACTAAGCACCAAACGGTTGTTTCCTACCGAATGAGCATTTTCCACTTTTCCATCCTTTTTATTATAACCATACCAGGCAGAAGTGTAATTATATTCTACACCAATCTTCCAATGAGGTACGTTGTAAGTCAATTCAAAGGTGCCACTTACCAGTTTGTCCAACTTGGTTCCTGTACCATAATAAACCTTACCATAAACATAACCTTCTGGAGTTCCGCAGTCTCCTCCTTCAACGATAACAGGTTCACCCATCAAATCATCAGCAGTTCCCAGATTCTTCATATAGCCAAAGAACAAAGCAGGACGCCATTTCTTGCCATAAGCAATGTTCACCCAAGTGCTTGAATTGCGGAAAGCGGTATACTTACGTTCACCTGTTTTTGAATCGACAGACTTGATACCATAACCTCCCGTCATGGATACATGAGTCATGTTGGAACCCAACGTACTCTTTGCAGCAAAGTAAAGTTTCTCGTTTGTATACTTTACGTGAGCTTCGTAGGAAAGAGTAGTCAGACGTTCGTCCACTTTATATGTTTTGTCACCCCACTTTGACTGTGTACGAGGTACGATGGAAAGCATGTCTATACCTACACCGGCAATCCATCCGTCGGCCTTATAGTCCACACCCAATGTCAATTCGGGAATGTTGGAGTTCTTATGGAATTGTTGCACACGGCTGTTTCCAGATCCATCAGCCGCCGTAGGACCATAGGTCTTGTATTGTGATTGCCACAAAGCTGCAATCTGCCATTGGACATCGCCCGACTGATAGCGGTAACGAATCTGAGGTGCACGGCCGAACGGTTGGAAAGGAGCACCCATGTTCAAGTTCAGGATTTGAGGAGCCACATCGCCATAGAAAGGATGCCAAGTCTGACCTATCAACAATTTGGATTTTCCCCAATCCAAATTAAAGTAGGCATGACGCAAACGGACGATGGAAAGATTGTCATTGCCATTGCCACGGAAGTCAAACTCAATCTTGGCCGATGTCTTGGCCTTGCCCAACTTAGGTCCTGCGAAATCAAAACCCAAGCGAGAATAAACAGCATACATATTGCTGTTGTCGGAAGCATTCAAATCCTTTCCATTCGGATCGAGGACTTCATCCTTCGGATACATGTAAAACAGACCATCTACCGACTGGTTATTATCACGACTGTTGTAATAGATGTCTGTACGAATCTGACCGTACATCTTGACACTAAAATCCTTTCCGATAGTCACCTGAGCATTGGAAACCAAAGCGACCATCAGCGAAAACAATAAAACTACCTGTTTCTTCATCTATTTATCTTTTTTTAAATGCGGCGCAAAATTAGTGATTTTTCATGAAAGAAATTCACTTATTGCAACAATTCGTCTAACTTCTGTTGCAAAGCCTCCCCTTCAAGACCTACGGCCAGGATAACGCCTTCCGGATCGAGAAGGAAACTCATAGGAATCCAACGTACAGCATAAGTCACAGCCGGTTCGGTACTCCAATCTTTCAAATCGGACACATGAGTCCAGGTCAAGTTGTCTTTTTCAATAGCTGCCAACCAAGGTTCTCTGGCTCTGTCAAGCGACACACCCAAGATAGCAAAGTTCTTGTCCTGGTATTTTTCCCAAGCCGCAACAATATTCGGATTTTCCTTACGGCAGTCAGGACACCAACTCGCCCAGAAATCAATCAATACATATTTGCCGCGGAAAGAGGACAAACTCACTTCATTGCCATCAACATCGGGCAATGTAAAATCAGGAGCTACCTGACCTACCTGTACTTTCTCCAAACGACTGATAATGCCTTCCAATTGCTGGATATAGGCTGTTCCATCCAATGAGGCATCGAACTTGCCACGAAGTTCCTTCAACTGAGCCAGATCATACTGATAAGCCAAGCTGTTTGCCAGGAAATAAGCCGGTACCGGTGAAGCAGGATAAGCCATAATCAAACTGTCAATGCTGAAACCTTCGGCACGGATAGAACCTACATTCTGAGCATAAAGGTCATTGAGAAGCGAGCCTTCCACCTTCAAAGTTTTTGCCACTTCATCCAATGTCAACTTTATGTTTTCATTTCCCAGGAAGAATGTCTGAGGACGCTTGCTTTCCTTCACGGTAGTCAAGCCATAAACCAATGGTTCGGTTACACCTTCGAACTTGAACTTTCCGTTTACTACCACCGCCGAGTCTACATCCACGTATGCCTTTTCAACATACTTCTTCAGATAAATCATACCGGCTTCCGCATCGGCCACTTGTCCGTCAATCACATAACCTTCGTTCTTGGCAGAACATGAAATCATCATTGCCATCGTCAGAGCAATCCATAAGCATCTTGTAATCTGTTTCATAGTAATGTATTTATAGTTTGGTGCAAAGGTAAAAAAAATAACCGGACAATTTGCCCGGTTATTGAATTATCCTTATTAGTCAGCTATCAGAATGTGGTATCAGGATAGACTTCATCCCTTCCTTTGTCTTCTTCATCCTTCAACAGCGTACCGTCTACTGCATAGTACAAGTTGCGGTCTTTCTTGCCTGAGAACTCGATTTCAATCAAGTAGAAGGTCATATCCGGACGTTCGTACTTATCCAAGTCATCCACTATCCACATATTATAGGCGCTTGCTTGAAAAGCATTCTGCACTGCTTCTGGCAATTGGCTCATGCTTATTCCCAAGTCTGTTTCTGTCATACACCATTTACCATTCGAATCATACCAGGCTTCCATTTCGACATTTCCCCAGAAGTCAGCGACATAATATCCCTTCTTCATTTCCCATTCCACTCTTTGCGCATTAGGGAACTGAGCATGGAACGCTTCTTTCACACTGTCCGAAACCTTAACCGGATTATCATCGTCATCACAAGCTGACATTACAAACACACCCATCAGGGCAACCAGATACATATACCATTTTGTTTTCATAATCTTAATCATTTATCGTTAAACCAAATATTAAATTCTCAATTCTCTCAATCGTCCAAATCCACTACTTGGAACGAGCGATTGAACTTCAATTCCCAGCCATTGGACAGTTTCACTTCGTAACCTTTTCGATCCTTTTCAATCTTTTTATAAGTAACATTCGGATAGGCCTTACTTACATAAGTGTGGATAGGAGCAGGAATTACATCCAAAGGAACCTGACTGTACTGGCAATCCACATCGGTCCAATCACCCTTTCTGTCAAATTCCACTTTATCGCCATTAGTAAAGATGACGTCATAACTACGGTTGATGAAATCACTATCCATTTTCGATACGGCTACGGCACTACCCGCAAAATATTGCTTGATGAACTGCTGTGCTTTGGAAGGCATCTTTTCCATTGCAATCGGCTTGTCACTTCCAGCCCATACGCTCAAGTTCCATACAAACAAACTTGCCAATAAGAACATAAACTTTTTCATAACTTTCAGCTTTTAAATGGTAAAACAAATTTTCTACTACAAAGATGAGTGGAGAAACTGAAAAGATTCTGAAGTTTCTATTATTATCGAAACTTTTTTCAGTTCCTCCACTCAACTAAAACGTTTTTCTTCCCGGATAGTTTTTCTTCCGATTAAGCTTTTATAGAAAATCAACGATAAATAATGAATTCGTGCATCGAGTTATAGCATCTGTAGTCCAGTTTAAGATGATACTCCGAACAAATGGTACGGGAGATGGCCAGTCCTAATCCCGTAGAACCTTCCCGCTTTTTACCTTGATAGAAACGTTCAAACAAGCGATTGGCATCCAAAGGTTCCGGTTCACCCGTATTTCTGAACACCAAAGAATCATCGTTTGCTTCAATTTCTATCCTACCTCCATCTACATTATGTATATAGGCATTCTTCAACAAATTGGTAACCAGTACCCCTCCCATCGTTTCATTCATCCGGACTTTGAATGGAGCCTTGACGTTCATGCTACAAGTGATATTCTTGTGGCTATAGACTTCTTGATAATCGTCCAAATAGACACCCACCAGCTCATTCAGACACATTTCCTTCACTTCGGCATACTGGTGATTCTCGATTTTCGACAGAAGCAATAATGACTTGTTCAGTCGGGTCGCATATTCCAATGTCTGATGCATCTTGGCCAATTCATTCAGATGTCCTTCTGTCAAAGCATCGTCCTCCATCAGCATCTCGATACGATTCAGGCAAACGGCAAGCGGAGTCTGCATCTCATGGGATGCATTCCCGATAAACTGTTTCTGCTGGTCATATACGTTTTCACTATGTTCAGAATAGTTTTTGACAGCCTCATTCAATTGACGGAACTCAGTCGTACTTGTATCATTGTCCAATGGTTCCTTCTTCATGCCCAACCGATTGCGGGACAGCCATTCCAACAATCGGTAAAGTGGCTTCATACTTTTTCTGAATACCCATACATTGATTAGCAGGATAGCCAGCAACAAGGCTACATAAAGCCACAGAATCAAGAAAAAGATGGATTCGCGCAAATCAGCCTTTTCAATGGTAGGGACAAATACATCCAATTGATAATATTGTTCCTCGGAGTCGCGGAATAAGGTAGTCAGAATACGTGCCGGTTCGGTTTCCTTCTTTTCCGATATATAAATCATGGAATCCTTATAGCACACCGAAGGATGCAACCTGGCATACTCCCTACTGACCTCCTTCAAATAAAACTGATTGTTGGTCCCGACATTATTAGAGGGCAGATCTTCTCCTGCCAAAGAACGCATGATTATCCACTCCGAGTAATCCTCCAACGAATCATCGACCTCATCGTTCACCTCGTCCATCATGGCATAATAAAAACAAACCGCCCACAAAGCAAGCACCATGACTATTCCTACCGACAAATGCAAAAGCACTCTATTGAACAATTTCATAGCTATCCCTCCTGTTTTTATTCATCGGTTAACTTATACCCCAATCCGTAAACAGCCTTCAACTCCACGGAAGCACCTGCCTCCTTCAGCTTCTTGCGCAGGTTCTTGATTTGCGCATAAATGAAGTCAAAGTTGTCCACTTGGTCAATATGGTCTCCCCACACCGATTCCGCCAACAACTGTTTATTGACCATCCGGCGGGGCCGATTCATGAAATAATGCAAGATATCAAATTCCTTCCGGCTCAATTCAATCTGTACATTACCTATCCACACCTGGAAAATATCGGGAAACAAACGCACATTTCCCATTTCGATTACGGCCTCTCCATCCCGATGCTTCCGACGAAGGACACTCCGGATGCGTGCCGTCAGTTCAGCCAAATGAAAGGGCTTGGCCAGATAATCATCGGCCCCCAATTCCAATCCGGCCACTTTGTCCTCCAAAGAGTCCTTGGCAGAAATGATGATGATGTTTTCCTTCTTGCGCAATTCCTTGATGCGTTGCAACACTTCCAAACCGCTTCCGCCTGGCAACATGATATCCAGTAGGATGCAGTCATAATCATAGACCTCGATTTTATCCAATGCCGAAAGAAAATCAGCAGCCGACTCTACTACATAACGTTCCTTTTCCAAAGAACGCTGGATAATTTCACGCAACGAAGCATCGTCTTCTACAATCAGTATTTTCATAAGAATAAGACTTTATTACAAAGTAAAGCCATAATTCTGAAAAAACGCTGAAAAAACAAGATTTATTTTGAGAATAATACACTTGATGAACAAATACACTTTTCATCCGCTGATGACGCTGATAACACTGATTTTTCATCTTTATTATACCGAAAGGTTAATATTTATCTGCGCAATCCGCGTAATCTGCGGATGAAAAGTTTCTATACCCCTCCGCACTACGTGCTCGTCCCCCTTACAGACGGATAGTTTGTGTTCTACTTCATTATTGCCGATACTGGATTGGATTTCTCGCTCTGCCTCTCTTGTGTTCCTCCTCCACTTATTGCGTCTGGCACTTCAGTGTTTTGTTGTCGTCGAGCAAAGGTATTTTCGTGCTTTTCACGGTCTGAAAAGGTCGGGTGGCTTTGCCGTTTGCAAAACAATCTCCACACCTGCGGGTAGTATTCTTCCGCAAAACCTTGTCAGCTCTAAAGATTAAAATACCCGAACGGTACAAAGACGCATTCGGGTATCAAGTGGATTTTGTCATCAATCAGTTATCCAACTTTCTTTCCGCAATTCCCACAAAACGCTTTGCCCAGGGGAATCGGTGTTCCGCATTGCGGACAGAAGCGAGGCTTGTCGGCCATTGGTGCAGCACCCGGAGTTTTAGCGGTATGGACGGGTTGCGGCTGGACAGGCTGCGGTTGCATCGATGAAGCAGTCACACCACTCTCATTGAACATTTTGCGGAAGCTACTCGAAAACCCGCTCAACTTGGTATAGAGGTCGAAAGTTATCACCGTAGATGGTGCCACCTGCATATAGCCGTGCATCATCTTCACCATAATCCAACTGTCGATGAAGGCATACTTCACCGTCCATGCCAACATCAATGCCAATACGAATGCCACGAAGCCGCTCCATCCCAACAAGCGGAAGATGCCGCCGAAGATAATGAACGCCACAAGTGTCACGACCAGCAAGGAGATGATAACGGTCATTGCCGTCATTGCCGCATTCTTCAACAGGTGTTTCCAATTCTGGGCATAGATGACCACACCGTCGCACGCACTCTTGTAGGCATTCTGGTCGTTCTTATAGAAAGTGTAGCTTAAACAACATTCATCCACATAGCCCAACGAGATGTCGAGGAAGAAATTTGCCGCCGAATTCACGGTATCAGCTCCGGGAACTGCCCCGAACAAGCTGTTGGCCACACGTCCTAACGTGCGTTGCAACTGCTTCACGGCACCCGACACCAACTTGTCGATGGCAAAGTAAGCATTCGCTGTGCCGAAGCGGTCGAGTACCATCTTCTTGCCCACCGACACACAATTAGCCGGTACCCGTCTATCCTTGAATGTCTGTGCGATGACCGCCACGTGTCCGGCTTTCACCAAGTAGCCGAAGTAATGGTTGATGGCGAAGTTCACGGCTCCCACCAAGGCAAGCCACACGAAGAACATAATGCCTGCCACTCCCTCGCTGGCAAAGAACAGGGAGATTCCCATCAGGATAGCGAAAAGCACCACACATATCAGGATATTCAGCAATCCCAATCCCAACTTGGCCCAGCAGAAGGGCAAGGTCTTCATAAATAAATCTTTTGCTGTCATAGTTCTTTATTTTAAGTATATTATGTCATTCTGAACGAAGTGAAGAATCTCGGAAGCATCCACGTGTATGTTATCGAGATTTTTCGGGCAAGCTCTCAACAACTCGTCTTCGTCGCTACGCTCCTCTGAATGACATTAAGTGTTACTTATTTTCTTTCCAAGCTCCATCAGTTCATTGATGGAATCGCCGAAGAGCAAGCCGCCGGTCAAGGCGATGATACCTCCGATAAGGACACCTATCAACATCCACACTAACAAGGCTCGCGAAAGGTTCGTCTTGTTCTTCTTGTTGCATCCACCGCACGCCCAGACAATGAGCAGGATGAGGTTTATCACCGGAAGCATCAACAGGAAAAAGATGCCGATATATGCCCCTGTCGAGATGGGTTCTTCGGTATAGACCGGTGCGTATTGCGGTTGCGGCTGAGCGTAAGGCTGCTGGGCATAAGCCTGTTGAGCCTGTTGCTGTGGTTGCGGTTGTGGTTGAGCCGCCTGAGGTTGGAGATGTTGCGGTGCAGCCTGTGGCTGTGCCGCTCCCATCGGATTTCCGCACGAAGTACAGAACTTCACGCCATCCGCCACTTGTGTTCCACATTTTGTACAGTATGCCATAGTGAGTTCGTTTTAATTTGTTATTACTTCAATACACGGAATTTACCGATGAGCGGCAGCTCCTTCGCACGGCCGTTCAACGCATTGATGATACCAATCACCGCCAAGATGGTGAAGCCCACATAAAGCAAGTTGATGATGCTGCTACAAGTCGAGTAGATGCTCCACAAGCCCATACCTTTATATAATACAGCCCGGAGGATGGAAGTCACGATTCCATCGGCAATGCTATATCCGAGCATCGCCAAGAAGAGTACCAAACCTTGGTTGGAGTGATAGC
>JAFVTL010000083.1 GCA_017503235.1 Bacteroidaceae bacterium
GATTCGTATGTTAAATCAATAAAGGTCGTTTTGCCATAATCGGTTAGCAATGACTTATATTCTGGTATAGCATACTCTAAAAAATGTTTATTACCTTGAGGATAAAGATGTATGTGATAAAAATGTTGAATATCACCCCTATACAACATAGAATAACCCAAAAGATGATTACGCCAAATTTGACGTAGATGGTTCGCCTTTATGAATGAAGTGATGTCTAATGTAGGAATATACCATTGCGAGAGTCTTGTCATCTGGTGGTATAATCCATCAACATTCTCAATATCTTGTCTCTCCTTAACTCCAATAGGATAACCATTTTCGGTGTATTTTACTTCTATTCCAATGCCTCCAATAGAACCATCAGAAGATATATACTCTATGAATGTGTCAAAAGATGTTCCGTCATTCAGATATTCGCTTTTATCAGCAGTTCCTGCATATTCAATAAGTATGCGGTTTATTTTTGATATACCTCCTCCTATTATTTCGTTAAACAGCATAGCAGTAGCATTTATATCTTCTTCCATTGGAGTAAAGATATTGTAAGGAATGTGCTCGCTTCTCAACATGTTGGAGAATAATACAGAAGATTTAAATGATTTAACCTTGCTTTTAATCAGTTCTCTGTAAGTATCACAAAATATAAGTCCTTGCTTGGCTGCATCGGGAGAAAGAATAACTTGAGGATTCTTCTCGTCATAGAAATCGTTCAACTCATTTTCTCTAAATGCAAACTGATGAGCACGAGCCTTTGCCTTAAACTCATCATCATAGCGATAAATTTTCCCCTTAATCATTATTCCGCTGTATTATTAGTTTAAGTTCTTCAATAGATAGTGTAGAGTCTTTTCTTCTATGTAGCATTGCATGGCAATTAGGACACACTGGAAATAAGTCATTTTCAACTTCTATCTCGTATCGTCCATCTCTGTTAGAAATTGGGGTTACATGGTGTATATGTATGAAACCTTTTCCTAACTCTCCATAAGTCTTTTCAAAATCAAAACCACATACAAAACATTTAGTTCCCTTACTCTGAATACATTTATTACGTGCATTGATATTCCTATCATGCGTGGTTATGGTTACTTGTCCCAATTCCCCTTCCCAATATGCATTTATTTCATTTTCGATAGTTCTGCTTGCGTTACTTTCACTTAGAACGTTACAGTACTTTTGATGAATTTCTCGTTCAATTTTCCTTGTCGTATTATTATGCCCCTCCTCATAATAGATAATGAAGTCCATATAAGCTTTTAAGGCTATCCTTAATTTGTCCGCACCATAATCCTTATATATTTGAGACAAATAATAATCTCTCAAATCAGTGCTTATCCCTCTTGTATGCAATTCGCCATCAAGCATTTTTTTTAATGCTCTATAAAAATCAGCGAAAGAGTTTTTGTCAATTCCATGACTAAGAAAAAGTGTTTCCTTGCCATTTTTTAAACGTTCCTCTTTGTTGTATATCGCTTTTGCCATTTTATAGATGGCTAACATTTGTTCTGCCGTATATTCTATTTTTTTCATTTATTGTCTTCACTGAAGGTTATTAATCCTTTTGCAAAGGTACTTGATTTAATTTTTAGCACACATAAAATAGGCATAATATTGCCCATTCATTTTTTATTTCCTAAATTTGCAGTACGAGTTACACGCATTGTTGCAAAGTAATGAAGAACTCAGAAATACGAACGGTTGCTATCTCGTTACCCAATTTTCAAGCAATCCGAATAACCGTTTAATTCTAAGATAATTGCAAATTCTGCGATTTTTTTCTTAAAAAAAAACAAAAGAAAAGGTGGTATAATGCTGTTTCCCTATCTTTGCAACCGTATGGAACCGCTTCGCCGTTCCAGAAACTACAAAGCACTATAAACATTTTAAACAATAAAGATGAATATGATTAAAAAGTTGTATCTGCCTCTTATGGCACTGATGGTGATTGCCTTTGCTTCATGCAGCAAGATGGGAGAATTGACCTCCGATTATTTCACCACAAATCCCGAAGTTCTCGAAGCCGTAGCCGGTAAGGTTCCTGTTACCATCAACGGCAAATTCCCCGAAAAGTTCATGAAGAAGAACATTACCGTCGAAGTGACTCCCGTACTGAGATGGAACGGCGGCGAAGCCAAAGGACAACCCGCTACATTCCAAGGTGAAAAAGTAGAAGGTAACGCACAGACCATTTCTTACAAGATGGGTGGAAACTACACCATGAAGACCTCTTTCGACTATGTACCTGAAATGGCAAAGTCTGAACTCTACCTCGACTTCATCGTCAAGAAAGGCGACAAGGTTACTGCCCTTCCTTCCGTCAAGATAGCCGATGGCGTCATCGCCACTTCAGAACTGGCAACCATGACTGACAAGAACAACGCCAATGGTACAACTGCCACATCCGTATCGGCCGATGCTTTCCAACGCATCATCAAGGAAGCTCAGGAAGCCAGCATTATGTTCTTGATCCAACAAGCCAACCTCCGCAACAGCGAATTGAAGTCGGAAGACTTGAAGAACTTCCACGAAAAGATTGCTGAAGTGAACGCTGACTCCAAGAACTACAAGCTGAACAATATTGAAATCTCGGCATACGCTTCACCGGATGGTGGCCTTGAACTGAACAAGGGCTTGGCTGAAAACCGTGAAAAGAATACTGAAAAGTATTTGAACCGCCAGTTGAAGAAGGCCAAGATTGAAACTGATGTTGACGCCAAGTACACCGCACAGGACTGGGAAGGATTCAAGGAACTGGTTTCAAAGTCAAACTTGCAGGACAAGGATTTGATTCTCCGCGTGCTTTCCATGTATCAGGATCCGGAACAGAGAGAAACCGAAATCAAGAACATCTCTTCTGTATACAAGGATTTGGCTGATGAAATCCTGCCACAACTCCGTCGTGCCCGCTTGATTGCCAACTACGACATCATCGGCCGTAGCGATGCTGAAATCAACGAAGCATTCGACACAGACCCGAAAGTATTGAGCGTAGAAGAATTGCTTTATGCCGCTACTTTGACAGACGACAACGCCCGCAAGGAAGCCATTTACGCAAAAACAGCCCAATTGTATCCGAACGATCACCGCGCCTACAACAACTTAGGCGGTCTGGCTTTCTCGGCCGGCGATACAGACAAGGCTGCTTCTTACTTCAAGCAAGCCGCTGCTAAGGATGCCAATGCCGCAGAAGTAAACGCCAACCTCGGTTTGTGCGAATTGGTGAACGGCAATACTGCCGCCGCTGAATCTTACCTCGGCAAAGCATCGGGCGCCAGCGCCGTAAACGAGGCTTTGGGTAACCTGTACATCAAGCAAGGCCAATACCAAAGAGCTGTCAACGCATTCGGTGATGCCAAGACCAACAGTGCTGCCCAAGCTCAAATCCTGGCCAAGGACTACAACAAGGCAAAGGCTACTCTGGAAGCCATCAAGAACCCGAACGCCATGACTGACTACCTGATGGCTATCGTAGGTGCTAGAACCAACAACGAATCATTGGTAAGCAAGAGCCTCAAGAGCGCTATTGCCAAGGATGCTTCAATCGCTACCAAGGCTGCCAACGACCGTGAATTCGCTAAATTTGCTGCAAGCATCTTGAAGTAAAGAAACAAGAAAAATACAAAAAACAGGGATTCCGTCAAGAATCCCTGTTTTTTTATACAATTTATTCCGCCCATAAATTCAAAATGCGTATTTTAGCGGAAAATTTATGGAGATGAAGAAAATCGTACCTTTCTACTTATTCTTTCTTTTCACCTTTCTCATGGGTTGCAATGAAAAGGACACTTCTTTCACACTCAATGGGAATATTACCGGATTAAAGTCCGATACGCTGTTGGTATTCCATCAAGTCCCGGAGACCCAATTGGATACCATCATCGCAGAAAAGGGAAAATTCAATTACACTTTCTCGCCCGATACGTTTACCATCTTCTCCCTGCTTCTGGACTCAACCAAGACCTACCCCATCTACGCCGACAAAGGGGAAAAAGTAAAGATATATGGTTCCCTCGACAGTTTGCGGGTGGAAGGAAATGGCGAGAACCAACTCTTGGGAGAGATTTTAAAGCAACTGGAGAAAACGGATTCCCTCACCCTGAGGAAGAGTCTGGATTCTATTATCAAGAGTAATCCATATTCCTTTACCAATCTCCATTTGATTGAAAAGTATTATGTACAGGATGGATTCTCCGACTATGAAGCGCTACAGAAACTCATCGGAGGACTCAGCGGCATCATCAAGGACACTCCGTACATGATGAATCTGCAAGCGAAAGTGGAGAATCAGATCAAACGCAACAGAAACCGCAACATTTATACCTTACTGAACAAAGACAGGAATGGAGAAGGCATCAAATGGGCTTCCATCTCCGACCAATACATCTTGCTGGACTTTTGGGCAAGCTGGAACCCAGAAAGTGTAGCTGCCCAGGACTCACTCGTGCCCGTTCTCGACAAGCTGAAGAAAAAGAACTTTCTGGTAGTAAGCATCTCCCTGGACTTGGACAAACAGGCCTGGCTCAAAGCCATTGCAGAGAGAGACACCACGCATTGGAAGCAATTATGCGACTTCACCGGATGGAACAATAACCTGATAAAGGACCAAGGCATTCGCGAATTGCCGTCCAACATCCTGCTGAATCCACACAAACAGATTATTGCCCGCGACATCCGAGGAGAAAAGCTGATTGAAAAAGTACAGCAACAGATAAAGCAGGACGAAGAAAGAGAAAAACGGGAGAAGGAACGCAAAAACCGTAAATACAAAAGAATTTAAGCTTTATGTTAGTAAAGGTATACGGAGCAGCAGTACAAGGAATCGATGCCAGCATTGTGACCATCGAGGTGAACAGTTCCAGAGGAATCAAATTCTTTCTGGTCGGGCTGCCCGATTCGGCCGTAAAGGAAAGCCATGAACGAATCATGTCCGCCCTTCAAGTGAACGGCTACAAGTTCCCTACCTGCCAGATTGTTGTCAATATGGCCCCTGCCGACATCCGCAAGGAAGGTTCTGCCTACGACCTTCCGCTCGCCATTGGACTTCTTGCCTCCAACAAAATCGTCTCAGAAGAAAAGCTATCCAAATACCTCATCATCGGCGAACTGAGTTTGGACGGAAGCCTCCAGCCCATCAAAGGGGCGCTACCCATTGCCATCTGTGCACGCGCTCAGGGATTTGAAGGATTCATCCTCCCCATGCAGAACGCCCGCGAAGCTGCCGTAGTCAACAATTTGAAGGTCTATGGAGTGGAAAACCTCAAGGAAGTGGTCGAATTCTTCAACAACGAAAGGGAACTGACACCAACCATCGTCAACACCCGGGAAGAATTCTATCGCCACCAGACCAATTATCCGTTCGACTTTGCCGAAGTGAAAGGTCAGGAAAACGTCAAACGTGCACTGGAAGTAGCTGCTGCCGGCGGACACAACCTGATTATGATAGGTAGCCCGGGTAGCGGGAAATCCATGATGGCCAAGCGTCTACCCAGTATCCTGCCTCCCTTGTCACTCAGCGAAAGCCTGGAAACGACCAAGATACATTCCGTAGCCGGCAAGTTGGACAAGAACGATTCGCTCATCGCCGTCCGTCCATTCCGCAATCCGCACCACACCATCTCCCAAACAGCCATGTGTGGAGGCGGCTCCAACCCCCAACCGGGAGAGATTTCATTGGCTCACAACGGGGTGCTGTATGCAGACGAATTGCCGGAGTTCTCAAGATCCACCCTCGAAGTGCTTCGCCAACCCCTGGAGGACCGCAAGATAACCATATCGCGCGCCAAATATAGTGTCGAGTATCCTTGCTCCTTCATGTTTGTAGCCAGCATGAACCCCTGCCCCTGTGGATATTACAACCACCCGACCAAGCCATGCGTCTGTGGTGCCGGACAGGTACAAAGATACTTGAACCGAATCTCAGGACCGCTCATGGATCGTTTTGACCTCCACATCGAGATTGTGCCGCTCCCATTCGAAGCCATGGCTTCGCAAGCGAAAGGCGAAAGCAGCGCCGCCATCCGCGAACGGGTCATCAAAGCCCGCAAGATACAGGAGGAACGATTTGCCGCTCACCCCGGCATCCATTGCAACGCACAGATGGAAAGCAATTTGATTCATCAATATGCCGAGCCCGACGAACAAGGATTGAACCTGCTACGGAATGCCATGACACGCCTCAACCTCTCAGCGCGTGCCTACGACCGCATCCTGAAAGTGTCGCGCACCATTGCCGATTTGGAAGGCTCGGAAGAAATCAAGGCACACCACTTGGCCGAAGCCATCAGCTACCGCAGTTTGGACAGAGAAAGTTGGGGAGGATAAAGCGACGCTTTACGACCCATAAAGTGACGCTTTACAACGAAGAAAGTGACACTTTGTGCATCGAAACCCGCAATAAATCACTAACTTTGCACATTGCTTACAAAAGAAAATAATAAAGACACTATCTATATGGAAAAGAAATTCAAAAGAACCACCGTCACCTCGGCGCTTCCGTATGCCAATGGTCCGGTACACATCGGTCACTTGGCAGGCGTTTATGTTCCTGCCGATATTTATGTACGTTACCTCCGCTTAAAGAAGGAAGACGTACTCTTCATTGGCGGCTCCGATGAACACGGGGTACCTATCACCATCCGTGCCAAGAAAGAAGGCATCACTCCACAAGACGTGGTAGACCGCTATCATACACTCATCAAGGACTCGTTCAAGGAATTCGGCATCTCCTTCGATGTTTATTCAAGAACGACTTCCGCTACACATCGACAAGTGGCTTCGGACTTCTTCCGCAAGCTCTATGACAAGGGTGAATTCGTGGAAAAGACTTCCATGCAATACTACGATGAAGAAGCCAAGCAATTCCTGGCTGACCGTTACATCACCGGCGAATGTCCTCATTGTCATGCCGAAGGTGCATACGGCGACCAATGCGAAAAGTGTGGTACATCCCTCTCGCCGACCGATTTGATCAATCCGAAGAGTGCTATCAGCGGTAGCCAGCCGGTAATGAAGGAAACCAAGCACTGGTATCTCCCGCTCGACAAGCACGAAGAATGGTTGCGCCAATGGATTCTGGAAGACCACAAAGAATGGCGTCCGAATGTATATGGCCAATGCAAGAGCTGGCTCGATATGGGCTTGCAACCACGCGCCGTGAGCCGTGACCTCGACTGGGGTATCCCTGTCCCTGTAGAAGGCGCTGAAGGCAAGGTACTCTATGTATGGTTTGATGCCCCAATCGGCTACATCAGCAACACCAAAGAATTGCTTCCGGACACTTGGGAAACTTGGTGGAAGGATCCTGAAACACGCCTCGTACACTTCATTGGCAAGGACAACATCGTGTTCCATTGCATCGTGTTCCCGGCCATGTTGAAGGCAGAAGGTAGCTATATCCTCCCGGACAACGTGCCGAGCAACGAATTCCTGAACCTCGAAGACGACAAGATTTCCACCTCACGCAACTGGGCTGTATGGTTGCACGAATACTTGGTAGACTTCCCAGGCAAGCAGGACGTGCTCCGCTATGTATTGACCGCCAATGCTCCTGAAACCAAGGACAACAACTTCACTTGGAAAGACTTCCAGGCACGCAACAACAACGAACTCGTGGCCGTATACGGCAACTTCGTGAACCGTGCCCTCCAGCTCACCAAGAAGTATTATGATGGCGTAGTGCCCGCTTGTGGCGAACTGACCGACTATGACAAGGAAACCATCGCCGAATTTATCGGCGTAAAGGCAGAAGTAGAAAAGTTACTTGATGTATTCAAGTTCCGCGATGCACAGAAGGAAGCCATGAACTTGGCGCGTATCGGTAACAAATACTTGGCAGATTGCGAACCTTGGAAGGTTATCAAGACCGACCCTGAACGTGTGAAGACTATTCTTCATATCTCCTTGCAATTGGTTGCCAACTTGGCCATCGCTTTCGAACCGTTCTTGCCGTTCAGCAGCGAAAAGCTCCGCAAGATGTTGAACATGGAAACCTTCGAATGGAACCAATTGGGCAACACAGACTTGCTCAAGGCCGGCCATCAATTGGGCGAACCTGCCTTGTTGTTCGAAAAGATAGAAGACAGCGCCATCGATGCTCAGATGCAACGCCTGGAAGACATCAAGAAGTTGAACGAAGCAGCTGCTTACAAGGCTAATCCTATCAAGCCGACCATCAGTTTCGAAGACTTCGAGAAGCTGGATATCCGTGTGGGCAAGGTATTGGAATGCGAAGCTGTACCTAAGATGAAGAAACTCTTGAAGTTCAAGATTGCCGATGGTTTGGAAAACCGTACCATCGTCAGCGGCATCGCACAACATTATCAGCCAGAAGAATTGGTAGGCAAGCAAGTATTGTTCATCGCCAACTTGGCTCCTCGTCAATTCAAGAACGGATTGGTGAGCGAAGGAATGATTCTGAGTGCCGAGAATTACGACGGCACACTGGCGGTTACTTCCCTCCTGAAGGAAGTGGCTCCAGGTAGCGAAGTGAAATGACAGAGCAATCGTTAAAAGATAAAACAGCTAAAGGACTCTTTTGGGGAGGTTTGAGCAACGGTATCCAACAGTTGCTCAACCTCTTTTTTGGTATTTTCCTGGCACGCCTGCTCACTCCCGACGACTATGGGATGGTGGGGATGCTGACTATCTTTTCCCTGATTGCCGGTTCCATTCAAGAAAGCGGATTCATAGCTGCTTTAATCAATAAAAAAGACATCAAGCACGAAGATTACAATGCCGTCTTTTGGTTCAGCATACTGACCAGCTTTTGCCTTTACATCCTTTTGTTCTTCTGTGCTCCATGCATCGCCCGTTTCTTCAACCAACCGGAGCTGACAGCCTTGGCCCGTTATTCATTTCTGGGATTCTTCATCTCAAGTACAGGGGTAGCGCAAAACGCCTATTTTTACAAGAACTTGATGCTCAAGCAACGGGCTATCTTAAACATAGCCGCATTGATTCTATCGGGCATCATCGGTGTAACCATGGCCTACAACGGATGCTCGTATTGGGGAATAGCGACACAAAACATCGCTTATATAAGTACGGTGATGATAGGATACTGGATTTATTCACCATGGAGACCCACCCTTCAATTGAACTTCAAGCCACTGAAAGGCATGTTGTCGTTCAGCAGCAAAATGCTTGCCACCAACATCTTCAATCATCTGAACAACAACATCTTCTCGATTATTCTTGGTAAGTTCTATTCCGAAAAAGAAGTTGGCTACTATACCCAAGCCAACAAATGGAATTACATGGGACATGCATTGATTAGTGGAATGATTCACGGGGTTGCGCAACCGGTATTGACTCAAGTGGCCGAAGACAGAGAACGTCAGTTGCGTGTTTTCCGGAAGATGATGCGCTTCACCGCTTTCGTATCCTTCCCTGCCATGTTCGGATTGTCACTCATCGCCCCCGAGCTCATCACCATAGCCATTACCGACAAGTGGATGGAAAGTGCCTACATCCTACAATTATTGTGCATCAGCGGAGCCTTTATCCCCATCAACAGCTTATGCTACAACTTGATTATCAGCAAAGGGAAGTCAAACGTATACATGTGGAATACCATCCTTCTTGGCCTGATACAACTATGGGTCATGTACTTGATTCATCCTTATGGAATACGCACCATGATCATTACCTATATAAGTATAAACATCTGTTGGCTGATGATATGGTACTATTTCGTCTGGAAAGAAATTCGCTATCGCTTCATTCACCTGCTGAAGGACATCTTCCCCTTCCTGTTCATTGCCGGTTGTATAATGATTGTTACCCATTGCATAACGCTACCTATTGAAAACATATATTGCCTGTTCGTTAGTAAGATACTCATTGCAGCGCTATTATATGTAGCAACCATGTGGTTGAGCAATGCCGAAACGTTCAAAGAAAGCGTACGGTATATTCGCAAACGAAGGTAAGTGACAATCAAGAAACCGTACGATGCATATTCCGTAAAAATTCTTTTGAGATTCTACTTCGTCCTGCAATGGGCATGGTAACGACCTCATCAAACAGATGACGGGAACAATCTATAGGGCAATGATTGGGATAAAACCATTTCAGCAAGAAAAGACTGGGCCCTGTAGTTACGCTGCCTATGAAAAACGATGAATGCATCAACACTTCCATTGAAGTCAAGAAACGCAGCATCTGGGCATATTTCTCTTTCCCTTTAATCACAGAGAAGCTACTGTTTATATACCCAGCCTCTTGAGGCGCACAAAGAGTACGCCACTCCAACTCCGGACACTTCACTTGTAGTTCTTCATAGATTCTGAAATCATCTGTCAACACGAAAGCTAAGTTCTCTTTCCGGTTACATTCCCGAATGGTATTTATAAAGAAGTCAGTCGTCAACAATTCCGTTTCCGTTATTTTATCTCCTCCCCGTACTTGACATCCTATAAATGAATCGGGCAGCTTCAATGGGGCAATCAATTTACGTCCTTCTTCCTTCAACTCCGATTTCAAGTGCCACGTAATATCCACCATCACCCTAAAGGCATGCAGATAATTTCCATCAATGCCCAATTCCGGGATATAATAATGCTCGGAAAAGTCAAATTTCAGATGATGATTCAACAGGGCCCATTGCCTATAGTGTCTGTACGCCATAACATCGCCCATCCTATTCTGAAATACACTTTTCAATTTCCATTTCAGCATCCTCACGCTCTTCGTGCCAAAAATCTTTTTCCAGGAAGGTACCCGATGCTTGTTGTAACGGCTATGGAAATCCTCATCCACTTCCTCACAGAAAGGTTCAAAATAGTCACCCCACCCGTTCTCACACCCAAAGTTCGCATCTTTCGAATACAAGACAAATTGAATATGATGCTTCAGACAATACAACATTGCATTCAGCATATAGGTATACTCTGCAAAAAAGCCGGCATCTATTCCCAAATGCCATATCATTCTTTTTTTGAAAGAACGATTCAGCACTTGGTATTTTCGAGATATATCTTCCATTTCATCATCATTTCACTATAAATAGATTTGCAAATCTAACTATTGAAAAAATATATCCCAAAAAAACTCCCAATATTCTATTTAATGCTATAAAAATCCTACATTTGTACGTGTTAACTTATACTTCCTACCATGCCATATTCAGAACAGGAGTTAAAACAAAAATACAATCCAGAAGGGTCAATTCTTCGTCGGCATCAAATGCGAATGTTAGAAATGTTGGAGACCATTGATGCCATTTGCAAGAAACACCACATCCCTTATTGGCTCAGTTCAGGGACATTACTGGGCGCTGCCCGCCACAAAGGGTTTATCCCTTGGGATGACGATTTGGACATTGAACTGCTACGAAAGGATTATCTGAAACTTATGGAAATTCTACCTCAAGAATTGCCGGATAACCTTGTTCTTCAAAACAACGAGACTGACCCCAACTATATTTTCATCTTTGCCAAAGTACGCGATAAGAATTCTTATATGGAAGAATATGGATCGTACGACCGCATATTCAAAGAAAGGGGCATCTATATCGACATTTTCCCCTTGGAAGAAATGCCCTATTGCCTGGCATGGATAAGCGAACACATGCAGGGACAAATCTTTAACCAACTGAACAACAAGAGGCTAAGTGAAGAAAAGATATTGAAACGTATTCATGCTATCTATCGTTTCAATGAACGTATCGGTTATCCCATACTACGTTTCCTGTCCAAACTGTTCATCAACAACAAATTACGACATTCTTTCGGTACTGCGTTCCATAGTCCCCGGTGCTTGAATGAAATATTTCCTTTGACAGAGATGGAATTTGAAGGCAAAAGATTCCCCGTGCCCGGACAAACCGATGCTTTTTTGAGGAGATATTATGGAGACTATATGAAACTCCCCGATTTAGACAACCTACATCCCCATTACAGCAAAATAGAATTCCACGAAGAATAATCTCATAAGCGTCTATACGACAAATAATACAATTATGAAACCTGCACTTATAGACATATCGGTACTAATCCTATTCTTTAACCGACCTAAGCAACTATCGGCCGTTTTTGAACAAGTCAAAGCTGCCCGCCCTTCCAGGTTGTTCTTATACCAGGATGGGCCAAGAAACGAACATGACTTGCCGGGCATTCATGCATGTCGGGAAATTGTAAGTGAAATCGACTGGGAATGTGAAGTGCATCAATTGTACCAAGAAAAGAATTATGGTTGTGACCCTTCTGAATACATTTCACAAAAGTGGGCATTCTCCATGACTGACAAGTGCATCGTGCTGGAGGATGATGATGTACCTTCCGTTACTTTTTTCAGATTCTGTAAGGAGATGCTCGACAAATACGAGCATGACACGCGCATTACCATGATAGCCGGATTCAATCATGAGGAGGTAACCAAAGACATCCCATACGATTATTTCTTCGCCAACATTTGTTCCATTTGGGGATGGGCCAGTTGGAGAAGGGTGATTGACCAATGGGATGAAAACTATACCTTCTTGGAGGATGAATTCAACATGAAACAATTGAAGGACGTAATCAAGGAACGCAAGTTTCGTGACGATTTCATTTACATGTGCCAACGGCACAAAGAAAATGGGAAGGCGTATTATGAAACAATTTTCCATGCCTCCATTTTATTCAACAACGGACTTGCCATTATCCCCACACGCAATATGATAAACAACCTTGGTGTTACAGACGATTCGACCCACTTTGCAGGTTCTGTCCATACACTGCCCAAAGGGTATCGACGCATCTTTACCATGAAAAGATACGAAATGGAATATCCCATCAGGCACCCTCGATACGTTATCGAGAATGTGGCGTACAAACAATCGGTTTATCGCATCATGGCATGGGGACATCCATGGATTAAAATAAGCCGTTCTTTTGAAGAATTATTCCTCAACCTGAAATACGGGAACATTTCTTATATCAAGAAAGCCTTCATCCATAGAATCAAGAAGTGGTTCAAGATGAACAAACATCAATAATTTGCCCCGACCGGACAAAGTATGAAATAAAAACCCGTACGCCTTTCAACCTTTTTAGCTACCTTTGCACAAACCTATTGAACCATGAGAGTACTAATCATCAACACTTCTGAAAGAATTGGAGGAGCAGCCATTGCGGCCAATCGCTTGATGGATGCTTTGAAGAACAACGGCATTAAAGCGAAAATGCTGGTACGCGACAAGCAGACGGAACAAATCAGTGTAGTAGGACTGAAGAAATCATGGTGGAAGGTATGGCAATTCATTTGGGAGCGTGTCATCATATGGAAAGCCAACAAATTCAAGAAACACAACTTGTTTGAAGTGGACATCGCCAATACAGGTACAGACATCACTTCACTACCCGAATTCAAACAGGCAGATGTCATTCACTTGCATTGGATAAATCAAGGGATGCTCGCATTGACAGACATCCGACGCATCATTGACTCCGGGAAACCCATCGTATGGACCATGCATGACATGTGGCCTTGTACCGGGATTTGCCATCATGCACGCCAATGCGACAAATACCAACAGGAATGCAAGAACTGCCCTTACCTGCTGAATGGTGGCAGCCCCAGGGACTTGTCCAATAAAGTGTTCCTGCAAAAGAAGGAACTATACAACAACAGTTCTATTGTCTTTGTCACTTGCAGCCAATGGCTGAAGGGACAAGCCGAGAAAAGTGCATTGCTGGACAAACATACGGTAATCAATATACCGAATCCTATCAACATCAATCTGTTCAAGCCTCGCAACAAACAAGAAGCCCGCACCCGATGCAACTTCCCTGCCGACAAGCGAATCATTCTCTTTGGTGCGGCCAAGCCGACGGACAAACGGAAAGGGGTGGATTATTTCATCGAGTCCTGCAACCTGCTCGTACAGAAGCATCCCGAATTGAAAGACCGGATAGGGATTGCCATCTACGGAAAACAATCCGAACAGATTGTTCCCCTGTTGCCTTTCGAAACCTATGACCTGAAATACATCAGCAGCGAGAAGGAACTGGTGAATGTATACAACGCCATCGACCTTTATGCGACTCCTTCTTTGGAAGAAAATCTTCCCAACACCATCATGGAAGCCATGGCATGTGGCGTACCTTGTGTAGGATTCAACGTGGGGGGAATCCCTGAGATGATTGACCATCTTCACAACGGATACGTGGCCGAATACAAATCGGCAGAAGACTTTGCCAACGGCATCTATTGGACATTGACCGAAGGCGAATATGACATGCTCAGCGAAGAAGCCAGCCGTAAGGTGACGGCCTGTTATTCGGAAGGAACCATCGCCAAAAAGTATATTGAGGTTTACAACAAAATAACAGGCGACCATGCATAACTCTTCCGGACACCTGCTCCCCAAATTCTCCATCATCACCGTCACTTACAATGCCGGTAAAGTGTTGGAAGAGACGATACGAAGTGTCATTGCGCAGAGCTATCAACCCATTGAATATCTGATTATTGACGGAGGTTCCAAGGACAACACACTGGACATTGCCAACAAGTACAGGAGCCACCTCAACCACATCGTCAGCGAACCGGACAAAGGCCTGTACGACGCCATGAACAAAGGCATCCGACTGGCTACCGGAGATTATCTCTGCTTCTTGAATGCCGGCGACAAATTGCACGACAACGACACCTTGCAACACATGGTTCACTCGCTACAACCGCTGAAGGAGTTGCCGGACGTGCTATACGGAGAAACCGCCATCGTAGATTCCAAGGGTCATTTTCTCCGGATGAGGAGACTTTCCACCCCTCAGGAACTAACCTGGAAAAGCTTCAAGGAAGGGATGCGGGTGTGCCACCAAGCCTTCTTCACCAAAAGGGAGTTGGCCGTAGACACGCCATACGACCTTCAATACCGTTTCTCCGCCGACTTCGACTGGTGTATCCGCATCATGAAGCAATCAAAATCGTTGCACAACACCCACCTGACCGTCATCGACTATCTGAACGAGGGCATGACCACCCAAAACCACAAAGCCTCCCTGAAGGAACGCTTCTGCATTATGGGCAAGCACTATGGTTGGGTTACTACTATCCTGCAACACCTACATTTCATCATCCGTCTGCTATACAAGAGATAACCCTCAGAAAGTGTCGAGTTATCCACGTAAAGCATGCTTTATACCCCATAAAGCAATGCTTCTTGAGTCATAAATGACAGAGGGAATGCAGCCTCCACACCCCTATTCTCAATCAGGAGCGCTCCATCTTCCTACAAGGAATTCGTGTTTTCTTCTGCCACATCTGCCACACGGGTCAGACCACCTTGAACAACATTATCATACCGTGGCAGATGGACGATTTTTGCATCCTACACACCTGCCACACTTGCGCTCCCATTTTAGTGCACGATACATTTTTCATCGTTCACGTAACATCGGCCCTATAAAAACGCTAAAGGTCAAATCCTCGCAAAAAAGAATAAATTTCACAGATATAACGTTTTTATCCAATAAAAAGTATTACAAAATTTGGTAGTTTCTCAGAGAACAAATACATTTGTAAATTCTATTACAAGTTTGTTCAGTTATGAAAAACATTAAAGTACTTTTGCTCTTGTTGTGCTTGTATCTACCGCTTAACGCACAAACAAAATTCTTTACTACAGATAACGGGCTCTCCAGTAGCCTTGTCAACATGGTTTATCAAGACCGCAACGGGATGATTTGGATTGCGACCGAAGACGGTTTGAACCGATACGACGGAAGTAAGATTACCGTTTACAAACACGATCCCATCGACAAGCATTCACTTTGCCACAACTTTGTGAACAGCCTCTTCGAAGACAAAGAGGGCAGACTTTACGTGGGAACTTACAACGGCATCCAGATTTACGACCCCGAAAGAGACAGATTCTCTGACAATGCATTCTGGACAGACAACAAACCCTTCAGAAGCAACGGAGCCGCTTTTGTCCAATTAAAGAGCGGTGAAATATGGGCGCTGGGGAACACCCCTTGCCGAGTGACTATTGAAAACGGTGACCCCATCGTTTCCAAGATTACAGCACCCATCCCCGAAGGAGCTATCGAAGAAGTGGTAGAGGACTACAACGGGGATATTTGGATGATTTGTGGAGAAAAAATCTGCAAGCTCACCCCGAAAGGGAAAGTAATCCACTACATGGAGAATGAACAGAAAGCCGGATTCACCACCCTTAGAAAGGACTTTGACGGAGATATCTACGCCGGCTCACTTACAAAAGGGTTGTTCAAATATGACAAGGCTAAGAAGGGATTCATCCAAATCAAGTATAAGAACGATTCTGAATTGCCTATTATGGCCATCTACTGTGACCCGGACGGAAAAATCTATGTGGGTACCGACGGTAAGGGTATGAAGTCCGTCAATAAGAACAGACTGAACATGATTGACTACTCCATCGACATCAATGGCGTAAACCCCAACCGACTGAAAGTACATACTATCCTGAAGGACAAAGACGGAAACTATTGGATTGGAATTTTCCAAAAAGGCGTCATCATGATTCCTGCTTCACGTAACAACTTCCATTACTACGGATACAAGTCGGCTTTGAACAACTTCATCGGTTCAAACTGCATCACAGCCATTCACAAGGACTTCAAAGGCAACCTCTGGGTAGGAACGGACAACGATGGCCTTTATGGCCTCTACGCCGACGGCACAAACTTACACTACAGCAGTCTGGAAGACAACAGCGGTGTGCCGGGAACCATCATGACACTCTACGCTGACAGTGACAACACCCTTTGGATTGGCTCTTACAACAAAGGCATGGGCACCTTCAACCGTGCACACGGCAAATTCAAGGAAATCCCAATCATCAGCCCCAAGAACGAACTGGTCGAAAGAGTCTATGGCTTTGCAGAGGACCGCGAAAAACGCCTTTGGATTGCTACCATGGGATATGGCATCTATTGCTACGACTTAAAGAAACAACAGCTCAAGACCAATGAAGACATCAGACGAATGGCGCAAAGTGACTGGCTGACTTGCCTCCACTATTCAAAAGCGACCAACAAATTATACATCGGCTCGTACGATGGTATCGGATGTACCGATTTGGACACAGACAACTACCACACCACTTGGGCTTTGAAGAGACAAATCATCACCACTATCTACGAAGACAAGAAAGGAAACCTTTGGCTGGGTACTTCCGACGGATTGGTGAACTGGGATTTGGAACGCAACATGTTCATTACCTACACCACCGCTCACGGATTGCCAAGCAATGCCATCTATGGCATACAGGGCGACAAGCAGGAAAGCTTGTGGATTTCCACCAACAACGGCCTTTGCCAGTTCTCGGTTAAGAATCAGGTAATCACCAATTATTATGCGACCGACGGACTGCAAGGTAACGAATTCTCCAAAGCGGCTTCCCACCAGGACGAATATGGCGACATCTACTTTGGAGGTATCAATGGTATTACTTACTTCTCGCCGAAAGAAATCATTTCGCCGAACAAGAAGTGGGCCGTACGCATTACCGACTTCTACATCCACAATCACCCCGTCAGAAAAGGAGACTTGAGCGATGGTGAAGAAATTGTTGATTGCGCAATATACGACGCCAAAGAATTCAAGTTGGGTCCTGAAGACAACAGCTTCATCATCGAATTGGCCACCACAGAACTGAATGCGCCGGAACGTATCATCTATTCATACTCCATAGACGACAGAGAATGGATTGAACTGCCTCGAGGCATCAACTACATTTCGTTCAACGACCGTGCTCAGGGCAGCTATAAAGTCAAGATTAAAGCGACTGACAACAATATTGATTCAGACATCACAGAAGTGAAAGTAATTATCCGCCATCCATGGTACAGCACCTGGTGGGCCATACTTTGCTACCTGTTGATTATCGGGGCAGGAATCAATCTCTTCCTGTTCCTCAGAAAGCGCAAGCTGAACAAGAAGGAAGAAGTCCAGGATACTGAAGAATAAAAAGGAATCGGAATCATTTCCATCAATCATTCATAGAGCCACAGGAATCATCCTGTGGCTTTTCTTTATGTATAAACCGACGGTTCATTAGCTGTAAATAGCCTTAATATTAGTGATAGAATCAGGGAGCATTCGCTTCTCCACATATTGTGGAAAAGAAATTCCACTACATGTGGAAGAGCGAAGCTGACGTCGTTTTACCACTAATTATATGCCTATCTACAGCTAATTTCTCGGCTGTTTAGGATGAGTGGAAAGGAAATGGCAAGGAGCTTTCCCGTATTATTCCAACAGGTGCAACGCTCCTTGCAATGATTTTGAGACATCTATAATCCGTTGGTTACGGCTTCCCCTGAAATGCAAGGACAAATCGCGCTCAGCCTGCATATACTTGCCGTCAACGATTACATCGCACAACTCCACCAGTTTCCTGCGGACGGGATGCAGAAGCAAGTCTTCAAAACGATAGCCCGTATAGCACCAGATGGTCTTGTCGGTCCGTTCCTTAATCATTCGGGCCAGTTGGATGAAGCCTTCGGGATGGAACATTGGGTCGCCCCCGGTAAAGGTTACGTTCATGTCCGCTTCCACAATACGGGAAAACAGTTCCTCTATGCCAATGGGCTCGCCGCCCTTTTCGTCCCATGATTGTGGGTTATGGCATCCCACACAGCGGTTTTCGCACCCCGTGCAATAGAGCGAGGTGCGAAGTCCTATACCGTCCACCGACGTGCCATACTTTATGTCAAGTATGCGGATACTATTTATGGATGATTCTGTCATTGAGTTCCGCCAATTTAGCCTTGTTCCAACGTTCGGTGGTACCGACCAGATAGCCGGTGATGCGTTGCAGCTTGTCAATGTTGTCGCTTCCACATTTCGGGCATACCTTCAATTCCTGCTGTGCATCTTCGTAACCGCAATTCATACAGCGGTTGCGGTTGTGGTTCACCGAACAATAACCGATGTTATGCTTGTCCATCAAGTCGACAATATCCATAATAGCTTGCGGATTGTGCGTAGCATCCCCGTCAATCTCTATATAGAATATGTGTCCGCCACGGGTCAGGTCATGATAAGGCGCTTCCACCTCCGCCTTATGTTTGGGCGAACATTTGTAATATACCGGCACATGATTGGAGTTCGTATAATAAATCTTGTCTGTCACGCCGGCTATTTCACCGAATTTCTTGCGGTCTATTCGTGTAAATCGTCCGGACAATCCCTCTGCCGGTGTAGCCAATACACTGAAATTGTGCTGGTAACGTTCCGAGAACTCATTCACACGGTCACGCATATAAGTCACGATGCGCAATCCTAACGCCTGGGCTTCTTCACTTTCCCCGTGGTGCTTGCCCACCAATGCTATCAAACATTCTGCAAGACCGATAAAGCCGATGCCCAATGTTCCCTGATTGATGACACGACCCACTGTATCGTTGGGCTTCAAGCTATCACAGCCCATCCACAATGAAGACATCAACAAGGGGAATTGCTTGGCCAATGCCGTCTTCTGGAATTCAAAGCGGTCACAAAGCTGCTTGGCGGTAATTTCCAGAAGGCTGTCAAGCTTGGCAAAGAAGTTTTCTATCCTTTGCGCCTTGTCGGCTATGGACATACATTCAATGGCAAGACGGACTATGTTGATGGTAGAGAACGAGAGGTTGCCCCGTGCAATGGACGTTTTTTCGCCAAAACGGTTCTCAAAGACACGCGTACGGCATCCCATGGTTGCCACTTCGTACTGATAGCGCTTCGGGTCGTTCTCATTCCATTTCTCGTGATGGTTGTAGGTAGCATCCAGATTGACGAAATTGGGAAAGAAACGGCGTGCAGCCACCTTGCAGGCCAGTTGGTAGAGGTCGTAGTTCTTGTCTTCGGGCAAATAGCTTATTCCACGCTTCTTCTTCCAGATTTGAATGGGGAAGATGGCAGTCGAGCCATTGCCCACACCTTCGTAGGTCGACTTCAGCAGTTCCCTGATAATGCAACGTCCCTCAGCGGAAGTGTCCGTACCATAATTGATGGACGAGAATACCACTTGGTTGCCACCGCGCGAGTGGATGGTATTCATGTTGTGGATAAACGCCTCCATGGATTGATATACACGGTTGACCGTGCGGTTGATGGCATGTTGCTTGAAACGTTCGTCACCTTGCAGAAAAATCAGGTCGCGTTCTATATAGTCATCAATCTCCGCATCATACAACAGCTTCAGGTCAAAACCCGTCAGATGTTCGATGTTCTTTATTTCTTCGATATAGCTCTTCCGTACATAGGGAGCCAAATAGAAGTCGAACGCAGGAATGGCCTGCCCGCCGTGCATCTCGTTCTGTACGGTTTCCATCGAGATACAGGCCATGATGGAAGCCGTCTCTATACGCTTGGTGGGACGGCTTTCACCGTGTCCGGCCTGGAATCCATGTTCAAGAATCTTGTCCAACGGATGCTGGATGCAGGTGAGCGATTTGGTGGGATAATAATCCTTGTCATGGATGTGCAAGTAGTTGTTACGCACTGCCCACAGCGTTTCTTCCGAAAGCAGATAGTCGTCCACGAACGGTTTGGTCGTTTCCGATGCGAACTTCATCATCATGCCGGCAGGCGTATCGGCATTCATGTTGGCATTCTCACGGGTCACGTCGTTCGATTTCGCTTCCACTATTTCAAGAAACATTTCACGTGTCTTTGCCTTGCGGGCAATGCTGCGCTTGTCACGATAGGCGATGTAGCTCTTTGCCACTTCCTTTCGAGGCGAAGCCATCAGTTCCACTTCCACCATGTCTTGAATCTCTTCTACGGTCGACTGTTCCTTGCCCCGGAATTCAATGCGGTCGACAATCTTATAAATGAGGACTTCATCCTCGCCGGTGTCTGTCGTCAGCATTGCCTTGCGGATGGCGGCGGCAATCTTCTCGCGGTTAAAGCCCACGATGCGACCATCTCTCTTGATTACTGTCTGTATCATATGCGTTAATTTAATGATTGGATAATGATCATTAAGCCTATGACACTAACGGGAATGTTGCAGATGAAAATCTCTGTAGTGATAATGCAGATTCAATCTCCGACGCCCTATCTCCCGAAAGCATCTAAAAACAGAAAAAGGCAGGTCTTCTGACTCGTTCCCTCCGTGCGACCTTCCCACCCCTATCGGGCAGTGGCCATTGAGAATGCACGGAGCATCAAGAAACTTACAGCTACGGGTATAGTCCCGGATTCACACCGGAGTTCCCTTTTCATCCAGCAGCGACGTGGTCGATACCGGACACCTTAATCCGGGCACAATATTAACGAATAATCGGGAATTATGAAAAATATTTGAAGAAAAAAGTTTAGCCTGACAAAAAGCGTCCGTACGGAAACGCCTCTCTGCGCTTACACCCATCATCGCCGGCCATTCCGAATTTATTTTGCAAAATGTTTGGTTGTGAGAAAAATAGTACATACATTTGCAACGCACAAGGAGCCTCGAAGCTGCGTATGCCGGCCGAAGGGTGAAAAGGGAATCCGGTGTGAATCCGGAACAATACCTGTTGCTGTGTATCTCTACTCCATCTGGAGTTTGGCTTGTTGCATTCTTTGCCACTGGCGAAAGCTGGGAAGGCGCAACAAGCGGGATAAGTCAGAAGACCTACCTTGGTGCGTTGAAAGGATTATACCTGCAGGATACGGGTACGAATCAAAAACTGTTTTTTTCATAGTATTCATAA
>JAFVTL010000084.1 GCA_017503235.1 Bacteroidaceae bacterium
AGCACAGCACTCCGTTCGGCTCCGTCATGGCTGCCGAAGAACAAAGAGTTCCGTCTGGATATGGAAAAGTATCTGTTGTATCTTTCCACAAGGTTGTTGTCGAGTGCCGTGTCCCCTCTATTGAAGATGGCCTTGATGGCTTCCCATTCGTTTTCCATATATACGGCCGCTGCCGCAAGTTCGCTTTTTGGCGGAAGGTTGGGATCCGTCCTGATGTCCTGCAGGTGAGTCCATATTTCCTCCAGAATCTTCGGCGAGTATTCCTGTCTGTGCTTGAGGTTGTCCTTCACCGTCCAGCCGTCCTTTCCGACCTTGTGCTTATGGTCCTCCACGTATATCCCGTTCACCAGTTGTACCATCTCCATTGCCTTCGGGTCATCCCCGCAATCGATGAACTTGCGCTTGGCGTGCTGCAGGCAGGCTATCCGTTCGATGTCGGGATATTCCTTTCCCTGAAGTGTCCTGTACGGTGCATACCCGTCGCTCTGCAGCGTACCCTTGAAGTCCTTGAGCTCGTCGGTAATCACACCGGACGCCCTCGAGCCGTCCTCATAGACCACATACATCATCCGGCTTTTCATCCCGATGATTACCCACAGGTAGCCCTTCTTCGTCCCCTTGCCGGAAGCATTCCTTTCCGGTACGAGTATCCTGTAATATGTCTCGTCACATCCGATGTAGTCGTCCGAGAGGACCTGGGTGCGTATGGCGAGATACACGTTCTCCAAAGTCCGGGAAGCCTGTGCGATGAGCTTGTGCGCCGTGGGCTTGTGGAGGTTGAATCCGTGCTGGGTGAAGTAGGAAACGATTCGTTCAACGGGCATGGACTGCAGATAGCGAAGTTCGAGCAGTCCTGCCACGAAGGATGCGTCGTAGCTGGAGTTGAGGAAGGCCGACGGAGGTGTCCTTCCTTCCATGACCTGTCCGTCCTGTGCGTAGGCATGTATCCTGTAGACATGCTTGATGAAGCGCATGGGTATGAACTCGTATCTGACCGATACCCTCTGTACGTCCGACAGGGGACGTGCCTTCTGCAGGTCGAAGTCGGGATTGTCGGGATACACGTCATGCTCCACGGTTTCCAGCTCGTGGTGCATGTCGTGCTTTGCCCCGTTGTTCCCCCTTGCCTTTCTGGCCGCCTTGCGTTCCTCTTCCCTGCGTTTGAGTTCCTCCCCGTCAAGCAACGGTTCGGGCACCTGCTTCTCGGAACTGCTTTCCATGAGTTTGGACAGTCCCTTGGCGATACGCTTCTGCTTGTCCAGCGATTCTCCTTTCTTCAGCAGGGCTTCTTTCAGGGAAGCGATTTCGGCTGTCAGTTCGCTTATTTGCTCCAGGAGCTTCATTTCGCGTTCCCTTCCGGCATCTATCTGCTCCTTCAATAGTTCTATGATTTCCTTGTTTGTCATAGTGTAAAGATACGAAAAACAGATGACATAACCAAGGGAATCCATAACTATTTTACAATTAAAAATCTGTATAACAGACGGTTATACTATATAGTCATACGTTTTCTTATCCGGACACTTTTCAAGGAAACACCTTCCATGATGAGGGAGAGTGCTTTCCAGGAAAGTTCGTAATTGCCCGTCGAAGGATTGAACCGCGGAAGTTCGAAGCTTCCTCTTTCCAGACGTTTGTAGTACAACAGGAACCCGTCACCGTCCCACTTCAGGATCTTTACACTCTGGCGGTTCTTGCTGAAGAAGACAAACACGTCACCTGATACGGGAGACAGGCCGGGCATTCCGGAACGAACCAGATTATACAGCCCGTTGATGCCGTTGCCCATGTTGACGTGACGTTGGTACAAGTAGTACCGGGAGGATGAGGTCAGAGAAAACATGTTTCGCCCTCCTTCCTTTCATATTCCTGAATCAAGCGGATGATCCCCTCGGGAGTACCTTCACGGATGGTCAGTACCGTACCGCTATGGAACGTGACGCTGATTCCTTTCACGGAAAATTCTTCCTTGGGGATCTCACGACATACAAGGGGAGCCATAGGCGGTAGATTAGGATTCTGCCCCATACATTCAGAACGGATTTCGTCCTTCAAGGCAGAGACACTGAGCTCGTTTCGCATCAGCCAATGCCCCATGCCACTGTAGCTGGTGCCGGTCAGACGGCAAAAGTCACTAAGACTACAACTGTAGTCAGATTTGATTAGATGGGTACGGAACCGTTTCCATAAGGTCATGTACCTGTGTTCTGCTATTTCCATTTCTTGCTGTTTTTTAAGTTTAGGCAAAGATAGGGAATCTGAAAAGGCAGAACTAGGCGTAATCGCGGAGACGCTTACAAACTTGTGACAGGAGTGGCACGACGGTTGCAGCACCCGTGCCACCGTATTCAGACTGAGCGTCAAACCGTTAAGTAGCGGTGACAGGAGTGGCAGGAGTGAATGGCAATTCCTGTGAAATGGGTGGTTTCTTCTGTTTTAAGTCAAATAATCCAGGCTTTTGCGGAGCTTGACCAATTCTTCGCGGATTTCTTTCAAACGGCTGACGACCTCCGCTGTCTGAGCGGTCTTCTCCTTATTGACCTTCAAACGCTGCTTGGCTCCTTGCAGGGTCATGCCTTTTTCTTTCACCAAGTGATATACCAAGCGGATGTTCTCGATGTCCTCCTTACGGTACTGACGGATGTTCCCTCCCGCTTTCTTGGGTGAAATCATCGGGAACTCCTTCTCCCAATAGCGGAGCAACGACTCGTTCACATTGAACATCCTCGCCACCTCGCCAATGGAGTAGTAAAGTTTCAGGTCCTTGTTCGAATTGTATGCCATAGTCTCCCTCTCCTTTTTAATCGAATACCTTGCCGTGGTTGGCAGCCAGTTCTATCATCTTGTCGTAATCCTCGGCACTCAAGTCCATGAAGTAGTAGTTGACAGGATTCACCACCTTACCCTTGACGTGCACTTCGTAATGCAAGTGAGGTCCGGTACTCTTTCCGGTATTGCCCACCTCGCCTATCACCTCGCCTCGCACGACCTTCTGCCCGACACGAACATCCATATCGTTGAGGTGCGCATACCAAGTTTCATAGCCGAAACCATGATTGACGATGATAAGCTTTCCATAGCCCGTCTGCCATCCGGCTTTCTTCACCACACCATCTCCAGTGGCATACACCGGTGTACCGATGTTGGCAGAGAAGTCCATGCCCGAATGGAATTTGGCAGTCTTATAGATAGGGTCGATACGCATCCCGTAACCCGATGCCGTCTGTTTCAAGTTCTTGTTGGATACCGGCTGGATGGCAGGGATGCAACGGAGCATCTCATCGTGGTCCTTGAACAAGTCCACTACTTCGTCAAACGACTTCGACTGGATATACAGCTGACGGTTCAGCATATCCATCTTTTGAGTGGTATTGATAACCAAGTCGGCATTCGCCATGTCCATCAGTTCTTCGTAACGGTTCGTACCTCCATAACCCGCCTTACGGACGGCATCGGCTACCGGATCGGCCTGCAAAACCACTCGATAAAGGTTATCATCACGCTGCTGGATACCCTGCATCACCCCCATTGCCTCATCCAAGCGACGGGACAAGACATTGTATTGGGCCAACAACCGAGAGTTCTCGATACGGAGTTGCTTTTCCGAAGGTGTACCGAATATCCAAAACAATAAAATAAAGCTTCCTGCTCCGAATCCCATCCCAACGAAAAGACGTTTCAGGACACCAAGTACCCGCTGACGAAAAGTGGGATAAATCCGGTCGTAGGTACGTGTTTTAGGATTGTATATATAGTAGACTTTACGCATCCTTTTCCTCTTTTTGAAGTTTTTAAGGCACAACACTTCAATATTTTGTACCTTTCTTAGCGGCAAAAATAATAAAACCAATTATCTTTGCAAACTGATTTTATGAATATTAACTAGAAGACTATATAAGAAGATGAC
>JAFVTL010000022.1 GCA_017503235.1 Bacteroidaceae bacterium
CTTGATGACGCTTTCGCTACGTTCTTCGTCCATGGTGAAGGCAGTGCGGTCCCAGTCGCACGATGCACCGAGTTTGCGGAGCTGCTTCAAGATGATGCCTCCGTGTTCGTCGGTCCATTCCCAAGCATGCTTCAAGAACTCTTCGCGGGTAAGGTCAGTCTTCTTGATGCCCTGTTGAGCCAGCTTGTTCACCACCTTGGCTTCGGTAGCGATGGATGCATGGTCAGTTCCCGGCACCCAGCAGGCGTTCTTGCCTTCCATGCGGGCACGGCGGACGAGGATGTCCTGAATTGTATTGTTCAGCATGTGTCCCATGTGGAGAACACCAGTCACGTTTGGCGGAGGAATGACGACGGTGTACGGTTCACGTCCGTCGGGTTTTGAACTGAATAGTTTGTTGTCCAGCCAATACTGGTACCATTTTCCCTCCACGTCAGCGGGATTGTACTTGCTTGCTAATTCCATTTTTTTCTATATTTAGTATTATTTCATTCTATTCATATGCCTCCCTTCAGGAGAGGTTGGGTGGGGGCTTTCCTATGCAATGAACTGCAAAAGTAATAAAAAGTCAATGAATTATCACTTCTACAGACGGAAAAGTTTTATTTGCGCACTCCGAACTGTATATTTATGCATGGGCTTTTTTGTTTGAATGCGTTATAATAAGTTGATTATTAACTAATTAAATGTCTTGACCAAGTGCGTACTTTCCTGCTCGGAGGATCGTATGATGCTGCTCGGAGGAAAGTACGATGCTGGTCGGAGCATCGTAATATCCTGGTCGGAAGACATTAACAGGGCTGTTTTTTGCATAAATATCGATGTTTCTTCATCGTTTCCATTGAAAAAATGCATTCTTTTTTGCGATTCATCGAATTATTTGTACTTTTGTCTTGCTTCAGTCAGCCTGTCGGGCTTGGCGGGAGTGGATTTACAGGAAAGTCGTTTTATGCGTTGTCTTCCTGTTAGGTGAAGGTGAGGGGAGATTTTTCTATGTTTCCTTGTATTTCCTTATACCTTATTATATATATAGCTCATTGGGACCGGGCAGTTCAAATATTGAATGGAAAGATGCATATCGGAAAACTTATCAAACAGCAGGTAGAAGAACAGGGCAAAACCGTAGTCTGGTTTGCTCAGCAACTTTCATATAGTCGCACGAATGTCTATAAGATTTATGAAAAATCATCCATCGACACCGATGTGCTGATGCGTATTTCCCTCGTTTTGCACTATGATTTCTTTAAACTTTATTCCGATCGGCTGGAAGAGTCTTTTGTAGACAATGTACCTGATTAGTTTACATGTAAACAGATTGGGTACAAAATTATTATTAAATATCGTTACAAAGGGTCACATTTGTAAACCAAATACAATTGTTGACCTTTTATGTTTAGAGAAAAAATCTGTTTGATACTGATAGTCATGGTGTTGGGCACTTCTTCCTTGTATGCCCAGCAATCTACTCAGGAAGTCTGTGTGGATTTCCGTGTTGGGAGCATGACGTTGGATTCTAATTATGCATCCAACTCTGAACGTATTGCCGAAATCATCTCATTTATTCAGCATATCCAACAGGACAGCACATTGGTCTTGACTGAAATTTCTTTCTGCGGAGCCTCGTCACCCGAGGGTAGCAGCCAGGTCAATGCCCGTTTGTCGAAAGGTCGTATGCAAGCCATTGAAAAAATGGTTCGCCAACGAGTAGATGTGCCCGACAGTCTTGTTACCCGTAATGACCATTACATCCCTTGGCATTCCTTGGCCGCTATGGTGGAACAGTCCAATCTGGAAAACCGTGATGAAGTGCTTGCTATTCTGAAGGAGCAAGGCACACAAATCGATTATGTTGGCGATACACAGATAGATCATCGCGTCAAAAAACTGAAAGCTTTGCAGAACGGAACCGTATGGCGCAAGTTGAACGACCGGTTCTTCAGTAAGATGCGTAATGCTTGTGTGGTATTCGTTACTTATAAGAAAGAGCCGGAACCCGAACCGGTAGTGGAACCTGAACCGGAACCCGTTGTTGAGCCGGAACCAGAACCCGTTGTTGAACCTGAACCCGAACCCGTTGTTGAACCTGAACCCGAACCGGAACCCGCTCCTGTCGTGGTGGCACCGGAAGAACCCCACCACTGGTACCTCAAGAGCAACGCCATCGGATGGGGCATGCTCATCGCCAACGTCGCTGCCGAAGTCGACCTGGCCGACCATTGGTCGTTCGCGCTGCCCGTCTACTATTCAGCCATGAACTATTTCACCTCCACCGTCAAGTTCCGCACCCTGTGCTTCCAGCCCGAAGTGCGCTATTGGTTCTCTGACGAGAACAATGGATGGTTCGGCGGTGCCCATTTCGGACTGGCATGGTTCAACTATGCGAAGGGAGGCGACTGGCGCTATCAGGACCACCACAAGAACACCCCCATGCTGGGAGGCGGTCTGAGCGGAGGTTACCGGAAGGCCATCAGCCGCGACGGACGTTGGCTGCTGGAGTTCTCGCTGGGCTACGGCGCTTACAGACTGCATTACGACATATTCCACAACGAACCGAACGGCAGGCTGGTCGACACGCAGAAACGGACGTTCTACGGCATAGACCATGCGGCGGTGACGATAGCTTACAGGTTCGACTGGTAGGATAGGATAAGAAAAGAAAGGGATTAAGGAAATGAAGATAGTTAAACTGAAATATATATTAGGATGGATGATAGTGGCGTCGCTGGCTGCCTTGACGGCTTGCGATGTGCACGAATGGCCCGATGAGGTGGAAGTGACTGAAAAGCCCTACCGTCTGGTGCTCGACTTCGACACCGACATGGACGAGCAGGACTATTTCTACGACTCCCGTTCGGCGGAACGGATGCAGGACTATGAAATGCGCTACATCATCAGAGCCTTCGAATACACCGAACCTGCCCGTACTTCGGGCGAAGCGCGGAGCTTGTCGCGTGCGGCCATGTGGGAGCATACCTTCACCCGTCCCGTCACTCCGAACTATTACGACTGCCAGGTTTATCTGAAGATACCCAAGGGTGAATATACCCTGATGGTGTGGGCCGACTTTGTCAAGAAGGGGTCGGACGATGACTATTTCTACGCTCCGTCCAATTTCGCTGAAATCACACTGCATGACGAGCACAAGGCCAACACCGACCTGCGCGACGCCTTCC
Source organism: Bacteroidaceae bacterium (assembly GCA_017503235.1). Classification (GTDB taxonomy): domain Bacteria; phylum Bacteroidota; class Bacteroidia; order Bacteroidales; family Bacteroidaceae; genus Phocaeicola. The sequence goes on from JAFVTL010000022.1 coordinate 3,174, forward strand.
GTGGCATACAGCCCGTCGAAGCCTTCACACTCGCTCCCGAGGAAGAACCCGAAGACATCGTCATCAAGATGGAACGCCCGCTGGCCAAGTTTACGGTGGTGACCACCGACCTGCTCGAATTCTTCGAACGTGAGGAGGAAGCCGCCCGTCTGCGTGCCGAAGCCCGTGGTGAGGTCTATGACGACAGCCGCGGTGTCAAGCTGGAAGACTACAACGTGGTGTTCTACTACTCCGGCTTCATGCCTTGCGCCTATAACATGTTTACCGACAAGCCTGTGGACTCGAAGACCGGCGTGACGTTCTACTCCAAGCTCGAACAGCTGAACGAGAAGGAGGCCAGCATGGGCTTTGACTATGTGATGGTGAACGGCAAGGATGCCAGCGTGATGGTGACTATGGGTCTGCTCGATGCCGAAGGCAACCCCGTCTCCCTCTCCGATGAAATCAACGTACCGCTCAACCGCAGCAAAAACACCATTGTCCGCGGACGGTTCCTCATGCAGGAAGCCAGTGGCGGGGTCGGAATCAACCCGGACTTTGAAGGGGACTATAACATTGAACTGAAATAAGTGAGAAATAAATATTTAGATTAAACAATAACAATTAAATTTTAGGATTATGAAGAAGCTTTATTATTCTTTGTTTGCCGCTGCAGCTATGCTGCTGGCAACATCCTGCTCGCAGGAAGAAGA
>JAFVTL010000017.1 GCA_017503235.1 Bacteroidaceae bacterium
ACAGACGTTTGCGGTAGCCTTCCGCTTGCGGATAGACTGCCCAAACCAGAAAGAATCCGGCCACCATCAGCAAGGTAAACCACTGATGGGAAATCCCGCCCTTCACTCCACCGCTGTTCAGGGTAAACAGCCCCATAACAATCAAGGCCAAGCTTCTCCAGAAAAGATGAGAGATGACTTGGATGGTAGACTCCCCTTTCCGGTATCGGTTCTGAATGGCAAAAGGGATGGACATGCCCATGCAAAACAAGAATGCAGGGAATATCAAATCGGAAAATCCCATCATGTCTTCGTTCATTTCGGCATGACCCAGCCAATGGGGAATGTTCTTGACACCGGGAATGTCGTTGACAAACAGCATCAGAAACATGGTCAGTGCACGCATGGCATCGACGGCGGCAATACGCATCGGGCGGTGGTTAGTGGAAGATGTTTTCATCGTATTCATGTTATTTTTATAAGTGCTGCAAGATACGAAAAAACAAGAAAAAAAAGACTGTTTTCTATAAATTTATCAATAAGATTCCCTATATTTGCACTAACCAAATCTAATACGGAATTATGGCTATTATTGGAATCGATTTAGGAGGGACCAAGATTGCAGGTGCCCTTTTCTGTTATTCCGGCGAGATGAAAAGAAAAACCGTTCGTTTGCTGGATGGAGCAGAAGGCTATACAGTAGGAAAGATGATAGTAGACATCATTGACGAATTTATCAAGGAAGAGAAAGAAGAGTCCATAGATGCCGTAGGTATATGCGTGCCGGGAATTGTCTATTCCAAGAAAGGGACCGTCTGGGCGCCCAACATTCCTGGTTGGGAAGACTATCCATTGAAACAGCAGATAGCCGAGAACGTCAGCCAGCCCAATCTCCTCATTACGATAGAAAGCGACCGTACTTGTTATATCCTGGGAGAAACCTGGAAGGGAGCCGCCCAAGGATGCGACAATGCCATTTATCTGGCAGTCGGAACCGGTATAGGTGCAGGTATTCTTCTGGACGGACATATCATCCATGGTGCCAATGACATTGTAGGCGCTACCGGTTGGATGGCATTGATTCCTCCTTACACGGCAGAATATGACGCCTGCGGCTGTTTTGAGACTTATGCTTCAGGAACCGGTATCGGTTCTCAAGCACGAAAGTTGCTTCGTGACACAGCCGGGTATTCCGGTGTGCTTTCACAAAAACCGATAGACGAGATAACCTCGCACGATGTTTTTGCAGCATTGGAGGCCGACGACCCGATTGCCGTTCAAGTATTGGACAAGGCGATTGAACTTTGGGGAATGGCAACTGCCAATCTCGTGAGTTTGTTCAACCCTGAGAAAATCATCTTTGGCGGAGGCGTCTTCGGGCCTGCATCCCGTTTCATCCCCCGCATCTATGCCGAAGCATGCCAATGGGGACAGCCCATCTCGATGAAGCAAGTGGAATATCGTGCCTCTGAACTTCAGGGCGAAGCTGCTTTGTTGGGAGCTGTCCATTTGGCATTGCGAAGTCTTCCTAAAACCGAAAACTAAAATTTGTCCCATGAAAAATTATTCCACATCGAAAGTCTTTGCTGCTGCTTGTGCCGGTATGGCCTTTTTTGGTGTAACCATGCTGTCGTTAGCCCCTATCCTAGGACCGCTCAACGAAAGCGTACAAGGAGCCAACGCTTTACCGTCGACCATGTCCATCGGTATCATTTTGGGAACCATTCTGTTTGGTCCCGTAGTAGACAAGTTCGGTTATAAATGGCTGCTTATCATCGCATCCGTCATGGCCTTGGCAGGCATACAGGGATTGGCACATTTCCAGGACATCGCGTTTCTGCATACTTCCATCGCCATGCTTGGATTCGGAGGAGGTATACTGAACGGGCTGACCAACGCATTGGTCAGTGACATTTATGACGACGACAAGCGTGGAGGCCGTTTGGGAATATTGGGAGCCTGTTATTGTCTGGGGGCCTTGCTCTGGACATTGCTCAACTATTTCATACCCGACTACCGTCTTCCTCTCAACACGATGTCGGTCATCATGTTGCTGTGCATCCTGTTCTTCTGCTTCATCGCGTTTCCACAGGCCAAGGAACAGGAAAGCGTCTCTTTCCAAAAGACATTGGGATTATTGAAATATCCGGCACTTGTCATGTTTGCTGTTGTCCTGTTCTTCCAAAGCGGATTTGAAGGTGTAAGCGGTAGCTTTACCGTTTCTTACTTGGACAAATATTGTCAGATAGACAATGCCACGGCAACTCTTTCCATGACTTGGTTCACCATCGGCATGTTGGCCGGCCGACTCCCGTTGGGCTATATCACCAAGCATCTGAAGGATTTGGGCACATTGTATCTGTACCTCTTGACGGCACTTACAGGCGTGGTCTTATTCTATCTGTACGGGAACAATGTCAATATGGTATATGTAGCCATGACACTCATCGGCTTTGGTGTGGGGGCTACATTCCCTGTTGTACTGAACTACATCGGCAGCACATTCCGCACACAGTCCGGAACGGCTTTTTCCATCGCACTCTTCATAGCACTGTGCGGACAATCCATCATGAACCGACTGACCGGATGGGTCTTTGACAACGGAAATTACAGTTGGTTCCTTTTCATCCTGGCAATAGCACTGGTGGCCATCATGATGTTAGTGCCATTGGCCGTTGCTGCAACTAAAAAAGTAAAAGGTAAAAATTAGTATTCATAAAAAAATCGTTGAACTTTAAACAAAAACTATCATGTTAGCTAATCAATGGAAAAATAACGCTTTTGCCGTTATGAACAAGATTGAGGAAACTCAAATGGAAAAAATAAAGGAAGTAGCAACCATCATGGCAGATACCATCGAAGCCGGTCGCTGGGTGCATACTTTCGGTTGTGGTCACGCAAATCTTCCTATCGAAGAAATGTATCCTCGTATTGGCGGTTTCGTAGGTTTCCACCCTTTGTATGAACTCCCGTTGACGTTCTTTACCCACATTGTAGGGGAAATGGGTATCAACCAATTCCTGTTCCTGGAACGCGCAGAAGGTTATGGTAAAACAATCATGGAAAGCTGGGACTTTGATGAAAAAGACGTGTTGTGGCTTTTCTCTCACACAGGTATCAATGCCGTAAACATCGATGTTGCTCTTGAAGCAAAGAAACGCGGTATGAAGGTTATTGTATTCGGTTCGGCCGGTGAAACAGGCAATAAGGTACCTCGCCACTCTTGCGGAAAGAACCTCTTCCAGATTGCAGACTATGTAGTTGACTCTTGCTGTCCATTGGTTGACGCATCAGTACAATTGAAGAACCATCAGGACAAGATTGGTCCTTTGTCGACCATGGCTTTCATGACTACCGTATGGATGACTATCTGTACCGTTGCCGAAATATTGGAAGAACGTGGCTTCAAGCTCCACATCCATCCATCACACAATGTTCCGGGCGACACAACTGCCCATGAACGTCTCGATGCTTGTATCAAGGAATATAAGAAACGCGTAAAAGGCTTATAATCAGAATGTATTCTAAATACGACATTACCACAGCCAAGTGGGGTGAGGTGAAAGAAATGGGCCATTATGACATGGCCATTCTTCCGTGGGGCGCAACAGAGCCCCACAACCTTCACCTACCATACTGCACCGATATGCTGACGGCACAGGCCGTAGCCTTCGAAGTTGCAGAGAAAGCAGCCATGCAAGGAGTAAACCTGATGGTACTTCCAGGCATCCCTTTGGGGTCGCAGAATCCCGGACAAATAGAACTACCTTACTGCATCCATACTTCACAGACCACCCAAATGGCCATACTCCGTGATGTGGTTCGTTCGCTAAAACGGCAAGGCATCCGTAAGCTGATGATCATGAGCGGTCATGGAGGCAATAATTTCAAGGGCATCATACGAGACATCATGATAGAAGATCCCGAAATGATTATTGTCCATAACGAGTGGTTCGCCATCATCCCAAGAACAGACTATTTCGAAGAAAAGGAAGATGACCATGCCGGCGAGCTGGAAACTTCTGTCATGCTTCATTATTACCCGGATCTGGTACGAATGGACTTGGCTGGAGACGGCAAATTCAGCAAGTTCGGCATTGAAGGACTCAATACGAAAGTAGCATGGCTTCCACGCGACTGGAGTAAAGTGACTCAAGATACGGGTGTGGGGTATCCCAAGAAAGCGACAGCAGAGAAAGGACGCCGCTATATGGAAGCCGTCATTCCCAAAATCCTGCAATTCGTCATCGATTTCACCAACAAAGAGATATACAACCAACCTTAAATCCAGCACATAAAAAAGCATTCCCATGAAAAAGAAAAACCTGTTATCCTTTCTAGTCCTGTTATGTGCACTCTCCGCTCATGCCGACGAATGGATACGCATCAACCAATTGGGCTACTTGCCACAAAGCATCAAGGTGGCCGTATTTATGAGTGAAGAAGGTACAGATATCCAGAGTTTCCAAATCTTCAATGCCCAAACAGACAAACTGGAGCGTACCATTCCTGCCGTAAGACACACTGGGGAATGGGGAAACATGAAGAGTACTTGCCGATTGGATTTCAGCGATTTCGAACAGCCGGGAACTTATTACCTCAAAGCTGGCAATGCG
>JAFVTL010000085.1 GCA_017503235.1 Bacteroidaceae bacterium
ATATAGTCGATGAACAATTTCGAGATGGTTTCGTGGTTCTGGTGGGGTATCAATCGACACGATACTTTGGCGTATGCCTTGGATGGAAGTACGGTCTTTGAGCCTTCGCCTGTGTAACCACCCCAGATGCCGCATACATCAAACGAAGGACGACAACTGTTGCGTTCCAAAGTAGAGTATCCTTTTTCACCTTTCAATTGCTTTACCCCGATGGCTTCCATGTATTTCTTTTCGTCGAATGGAATCTGTGCAATCATTTCACGCTCAGCAACAGGAACTTCTTCTACATCGTCGTAGAAATGAGGGATGGTGATGCGTCCGTCTTCATCTACAATTTTCGAGATAAGGTCGCAAAGGGTATTGATAGGATTGGCCACGGCACCTCCAAAATGTCCGGAGTGCAAATCACGGTTAGGTCCGGTCACTTCTATTTCCCAATATGCCAATCCGCGCAAGCCGGTAGTGAGCGAAGGAAGCTCGGCGCCCAACATGCTGGTATCTGATACTAAGATGACATCAGCCTTCAGCAATTCCTTGTGTTCCTTGATGAATGTGTTGAGGCTGGGCGAACCAATTTCTTCTTCCCCTTCAAAGATGAATTTTACATTATGCTTCAACAAACCATGTTTTACTACATATTCAAAAGCTTTGGCTTGAATCATGGCTTGGCCTTTATCGTCGTCTGCACCTCGTGCCCAAATGCGTCCGTCGCGTATCTCGGGTTCGAAAGGTTCACTCTTCCAGAGCTCCAATGGCTCGGCGGGCATCACATCGTAGTGTGCATAGATCAGTACGGTAGGCGCATCGTCGCTCACATGCTTTTGTGCGAAGACCAAGGGGTTGCCTTGCGAGGGCATCACCATTGCTTTGTCAGCACCGGCTTCGAGCAATAATTGTTTCCATCGTTGGGCACACGCCATCATATCGTCTTTATGTTGAGGCAATGCACTGATGCTGGGTATACGAATCAGACTGAACAATTCTTCCATGAATCGGGCCTCGTTCTCTTGAATGTATTGTCTTACTTCCATGGTATTTTTATTTCTTACAATTGAGTAGTTCTATCTATCAAATAATAATCCAGGATGGTCATAGCGGCCATAGCCTCCACAATGGGTACTGCCCTTGGTAGTACGCAAGGGTCGTGCCTACCTTTTGCTTTCATGGTAGTGTCCACTCCGTCAATGTTTACGGTGTGTTGCTCCATCAATAGGGTAGCTACGGGCTTGAAGGCTACTTTAAAGTAGATGTCCTGTCCGTTGCTGATGCCTCCTTGAATGCCTCCCGAATGGTTGGTCTTGGTTTCAACCTTTCCGTTATTGTTATAGAATACATCGTTTTGTTGGCTTCCGCGTAGTTCCATGTTGCCAAATCCTTCGCCATAGGCAAATCCTTTCACCGCATTGATGCTGAGCATGGCATTGCCCAAGGCGGCATGCAACTTGCCGAAGGCAGGTTGTCCCAAGCCTACAGGGCATCCCTTGATAACACAACTGATTACCCCACCAATGGTATCGCCATCGGCCTTCACTTGCTTAATCAGAGTAGCCATTTCTTCGGCCTTGTCCGTATCGGGACAACGCACATCATTGGTTTCAATCAAGTCGAGGTTGTATTCCTGGTAACTTTTCTCCAACTTGATGCCACCCACTTGCGAGGTGTAGGCCGTAACGCTGATGCCCAGTTGCTTCAAGGCCAGCTTGGCCAATGCTCCGCCTACCACACGCGAAATGGTTTCGCGGGCTGATGAACGACCTCCGCCCCGATGATCGCGGATGCCATACTTTTGCAGATAGGTGTAATCGGCATGCGAGGGGCGGTATAGATTACGGATATTTTCGTAGTCGGTAGAATGTTGGTTCTTGTTCCATACCACGAAACCGATGGGGCATCCCGTCGATTTCCCTTCGAAGATACCCGACAAGAATTCCACTTTATCCGGTTCCTGACGACTGGTAGTCAACAACGATTGCCCCGGACGGCGCCGATTGAGCTCCTGTTGTATAAAGTCCATGTCGATGGTGATGCCGGCGGGAAATCCGTCGATTACCCCTCCTACACCCGGGCCATGCGATTCACCAAAGCTGGTGAGGCGGAAAATGTTTCCAAATGAGTTGAACATAGTTGTTTTGTTTGGGGTGTTAAAGGAGTTAAAGGAGTAATCGCTTCGCTCGTCCTTCGGACAGGGAGTTAAAGCCAAATGTTCCGTTGGTGTTATCCATAGTCGAAACTATCGGCTTTTAACTCCTTAGGCTCAAAGAGCCAATAACTCCTTTTAATTCCTTTAACTTCATAAATAAAATTAAAATTGTACTTCCGGAGCCTTGTTGGCACCTTCTTCTGCTTCGAAGTATGGACGCTTGTCAAATCCGCACATACCGGCAATGATAGTCTTCGGGAATGTACGGATAGAAGTATTGTATGAGCGAGCCACTTCGTTGAAGTTCTTGCGTTCTACACTGATGCGGTTTTCAGTACCTTCTAACTGAGCTTGCAATTCCTTGAAGTTTTCGTTGGCCTTCAAGTCGGGATAAGCTTCGGTAATGGCGAGCAAACGTCCCAATGCGGCACCAATTTCGCCTTGAGCCTTTTGGTATTCCTGCAACTTTTCCGGAGTCAGGTTATCGGCATCGATAGTCATTTGTGTAGCTTTTGAACGGGCGGCCAATACGGCTTCCAATGTTTCCTTTTCGTGTGAGGCATATCCCTTTACGGTGCTCACTAAGTTTGGAATCAAGTCGGCACGACGTTGATATTGGTTTTCCACATTACTCCAAGCGGTATTTACCGATTCGTCCATCTTTACCAAACCATTGTAGGCGCTTACACCCCAAATGGCAACGATTGCAACCAGGGCAATCAGAATCATTGTTGATTTCTTCATCTTTTTGTTTGTTTAATTGTTACTTGTTTTCTTTCTTGCTTACTTTATGTTTCCAGATCCTTCACTTCGTTCTGAATGGCATGAGAAGCTCAGGATGACACGGGGTGGTGTGTTAAAACCTACTTCCGGCTCCACCACCACCGAAACTACCTCCACCAAAGCTACCTCCGCTGAATCCACCTCCGCCTCGGCCAAATCCGCCTCCGCCCATGAAGATGGTGCTTCCTCCTCGTGGTCCCCTATAATTAGGATCGCCCGATTGTTCCTTCTTGGTTACTTGATGTCCACAATATTTGCAGATGTAGGTTGCTTCGGAAGTGATGACTCCATATTTGCGTGATACCACATGTGACGAAATTCGTTGCAGGGCATGGCGTTTCTTGCATTTAGGGCATTGATTAGCGTATAGGGATACTATGACAATTATCAGTATAATAGAACCAAATATCACTCCTAGAAAGATGAATAGGGGAGTATTGTCTTCTTCTTCACTGATGTTCTCCATCGAACCGTCCAGATATCCATTGATGGCACGGATGCCCTCCAACATGCCGGTATCCCAATCATCCTTACCTAGGTATTTCACCATGTATCGATTTTGTATTCGCTTGCAGATGGCATCGGGTAACACCCCTTCTAATCCATAACCGGTAGCAAACTGTATGCACCGTTCATCGGTAGAAAGAAGGATAACCAATCCATTGTCACGTTCCTTTTCGCCTACGCCTTTCTGTTCTCCCAATTGGTGCGCGAAATCAAAGCAATCACCGCCTGCTATGCCTGTTACAGCTACGACCAAGGTTTGTATCCCAGTCTTTTCTTCTAATGCATAGAGGATACTGTCCATGGTGACTACCGCCGATTCAGAAAGAATCCCATCAGGATTGCATACGTAGCGAGTACGGTCCTGCAGATGTACCATTGGAATTTCCTGAATGGTATATTCCTTGGCTAGGAGGGAAGGATACCCCACAATAAGGAATAACAGAAACAGAATTCCTTTTTGTACGCTGGTTGATAGATAGGTGCTCTTTCTCATCGGATGTATTTGTCTGTAAACAATTTTACTTTTTCTGTATATTCTTTTTTATTAAGTAGGTACGATTTGGCGTGGTCGGCTTCCGGCACTACCCATAATTCCTTTGGTTCTGGCTTGGCATCGTATAGTTCATAAACCATTGAAGTAGGAACGTAGGTGTCTTTCTCGCCATGTATGAAGAGCATGGGAAGGTGGCTTTTCTTTACTTGCTTCAAAGAAGAAGCTTCTTGGAAAGTCCATCCATTCAGAATTCCACATAACCAACTGGATGTATACAACAACGGAAATTCGGACATGCCGAATTGCTCTTTTAATTCTTTGCCGAATTGGCTCCAGACACTAGTGTATCCGCAATCGTCTACAAAACATTTGACGTATTCTGGTTGAGGTTCACCAGCTATCATCATGGTAGTTGCTCCTCCCATGGATATGCCATGTATAACCATCTGTGTGTTTCCTCCGTATATTTGATTGGCGACATCCATCCATTGCATGACATCGTTACGGTCGAACCATCCCATTTGAAATGCATCCCCTTCACTCTCTCCGCTATATTGCAGGTCGGGCAATAAGATGTTATAACCTAATTCGTGGTTGTAAAGATAGCCAATCATCATCATTCGGATAGCGTTGTCGGTATATCCATGGATGATGACAGCTGTTTTGGTGGTTGGTTGTGGTGCCGATGCATAATAGGCATGAAGCCTGATATGGTCAGCGTTATATATAAAGGTGTCCTTTAAGGCGCTTGTTAGTTGAAGACTGTCTTTCCATGCCTTCAATTCGGGATATGTGGTTGTCATGTATTCCCAGGAACCCTGTAGGTCTTTGCCTCTGTTTTCAGGACTTAATGCATAATTGAGCATGAAGCTGCTGGCTACCATAAGCATGGCAACTGCTCCTCCTATCAGGATTCCTATGCCTTTCAGATACTTTCTTTTCACTCGTTACGTTTATTTGTTCCAAATGTCCCATGCTCCGAATGCTTGTAAAAGAAGCATTTCCAAGCCATTCTTTACAACGGCACCTTTATCGGCTCCTTTTTTCATGAAGAGAGTCGTGTCTGGATTATACAACAAATCGTATAACAAATGGTTGGGGGTGAGGCATTCGTATGGGATGTCTGGAAATTCGTCAGCTCGGGGATACATGCCTACCGGAGTGCAATTCACGATGACTTTGTATTCTTCCATGATTGCTGGAGTTAGTTCCTGGTAGGTTAACATTCCTTCTTGGGCTTTTCGAGATACAAATTTTGCTTCCAATCCTAATTTCTTCAATCCATGGAAGATGGCTTTTGATGCACCTCCAGTACCCAGTATCAACGCTTTCTTGTGTTGGGATTCCAATAAAGGTTCAATGGATTGGGTAAATCCTATAATGTCGGAATTGTATCCTACCAACTTTGTCTTCCCTTTTTCGCGGATAATCTTGATGACATTGACTGCTCCTATAGCTTTGGCATCCGGGTCAAGTTCATCCAAAAAAGGAATAACTTGTTCTTTGTAAGGGATGGTGACGTTGAGGCCGGCCAAGTTGGGATTGTCCACCAAGACGGAAGTAAATTCATTGATGTTAGGAATCTCAAAATTTACATATTCAGCTTTAATGTCTTCTGAATGAAACTTTTCGTTGAAGAAGTTCTTTGAGAAGGAATGTCCAAGTGGATAACCTATCAATCCGAATTTTTTCATAATCTCTCTTCTTGTTATTTAGTTGCTGTATATAAAGTGCAGATACCCAAAGTTAATCGTTTGAAGTAGGCTTCTTTGAAACCAGCCTTGAGAATAATTTCTTTCATAACTTCGCCTTGCGGAAAGGCCTTGATGGATTGTGGAAGGTAGGTATAGGCACTGCGGTCTTTTGAGAGTAGTTTGCCCAATGTGGGTATAACCACTTTCGAGTAGAGGGCATAGAGTTGCTTCATGGGGAACCATTCGGGTTCGGAGAGTTCCAGTATCACCAGTTTTCCGTCCGAATCGAGTACCCTGTGCATTTCCCTCAGCCCCTTGTCCAGGTCTTCAAAGTTGCGCACTCCAAAGGCCACGGTGATGGCATCGAAGCGGTTGTTGGGGAAGGAGAGAGCCGTACAATCTTCTTTGGCGAAGCTGATACGGCTTTCCAGTCCTGCCTCCTTTACTTTTTGTCGTCCCACATTCATCATGCCCTCGCTGATGTCAGTGCCTATCAACTCCTTGGGGTTGAGCACCCGGCAAGCCTGTATGGCGAAGTCGCCCGTACCGGTGGCCACATCCATCATGCGTTGGGGATTGAAAGGTTTGAGCCAGTCGATGGCTTTCTTTCTCCAGCTTTTGTCGATACCCCACGAAAGGGTATGGTTCAGCTGGTCGTATGCCGGTGCGATGTTGTCAAACATCCGCTCCACCTGTACGCTTTTCTTCTCCTCTTCGTTGTAAGGCTTGATGCTTTCTTGTGGGTACTTGGTCATAATTATCCCAAATATTCTGTAACATTCTTTTCAATGCGTTCGCTGATGCTGTCTACATCGGCCTTCACGAACTTTTCACCGGTAATGCTTTCGAAGAGTTCCATGTAGCGTTCGCTGATGGAGTTCACAATTTCGTCGGTCATTTCGGGCACTTGTTGGCCTTCCTTGCCTTGGAAACCATTGTCCATCAACCATTCGCGCACGAATTCCTTGGAGAGCTGCTTCTGTGCTTCACCCTTTTCAAAACGTTCCTGGTAACCTTCTGCATAGAAGTAACGGCTTGAATCCGGAGTGTGGATTTCATCCATCAAGTAGATGGTACCGTTGTGCTTACCAAATTCGTACTTGGTGTCTACCAAGATCAATCCGCGTTCGGCAGCAATCTTTGTACCTCTTTCAAACAAGGCCAAGGTGTATTTTTCCAATGTTTCGTATTCTTCGGGAGTAGCCAATCCCTGCTTCAGGATTTCTTCCTTCGAGATGTCCTCGTCGTGAAGTCCCATTTC
>JAFVTL010000086.1 GCA_017503235.1 Bacteroidaceae bacterium
CTACCACCGGACGAGTTTCTCCCTTCTTGTTAATCATGAAGAGTGAAGGAATACCGGCGGCTTTGGCTACAAAGGCGTCATCCGCACCAAAGGTTGGTGCGATATGTACGATACCTGTACCATCTTCTGTAGTAACATAATCACCTGGGATTACGCGGAAGGCTTGAGCCGATGCATCTTTCCATTGACCGTTTTCGTCTACGCTTACTGGTTTTACCCATGGAAGGAGCTGCTCGTATTCCATACCTACAAGGTCTGAACCTTTGTACTCGCCAACGACTTTGAACGGAACAAGCTTATCGCCCGGCTTGTAGTCTTCGAGTGCAAGTTCTGCAGCTTTCGGGTTGAAGTGCATGTTCAAGAGTGCCTTGGCCAATACTACGGTCATCTTTTCACCGGTATATCCATTGTATGTCTGAACGGCAACATAATCAATCTTCGGGCCCACACAAAGAGCTGTATTCGAAGGCAATGTCCATGGAGTGGTTGTCCACGCAATGAAGTAAGGAGTACCCCACTCTGCCATTTCCGGTTTCGGGTTCTTCATCTTGAACTGACCGATTACGGTAGTATCCTTCACATCACGATAACAACCCGGTTGGTTCAATTCGTGAGAGCTAAGACCGGTACCTGCGGCCGGAGAATAGGGTTGGATAGTGTAACCCTTATAAAGCAAGTTCTTGTTATAGAGTTGCTTCAAGAGCCACCAAAGGGTTTCGATGTAACGGTTGTCATAAGTGATGTACGGGTCTTCCAAGTCTACCCAATAGCCCATCTTATGAGTAAGGTCTGTCCATTCTTTGGTGAACTTCATTACATCCTTGCGGCATGCAGCATTGTAGTCAGCTACAGAAATAGTCTTGCCAATGTCTTCTTTGGTGATACCCATTGATTTTTCCACACCGAGTTCTACCGGAAGGCCGTGAGTGTCCCAACCAGCCTTACGTTTCACCTGATAACCCTTCATGGTCTTGTAGCGGCAGAAGGTATCTTTGATGGTACGTGCCATTACGTGGTGAATACCCGGCATACCGTTTGCTGAAGGAGGACCTTCGTAGAATACGAAAGAAGGACATCCTTCACGTTCTGTCATACTTTTGGAGAAAACATCGTTTTCATCCCATTTCTTAAGTACTTCCTTGTTAACCTGAGAAAGGTTCAATTGCGACAATTCTGCAAATTTCTTGCTCATAATGTATGTTGTTTTTCCTTTTATTTCACACGCTTAGAGTAACCCTCTATTTTTAAAGTTGCAAATTTACAAGAAAAAAAGGAAGGTAGAAAGTTTTACTAGTGTTTTTTATATAAAACGAAGAAAGACGTCCGATAAGGACGCCTTTCATTTCATTTTTTGGATGATTCGAATTACTTGAACCATTCTTGCAAGTGATCCTTGGCGTAAAGATAATACACTGCCAAACCAATCCAGCTAGTAAGCAGAAGGACGATGATAGTGATAATCTTACCTGTACCTGTGATGTTCTTCTTCAATACATCAAGTATTGCCATGACGCACAATACAATGCCTAACAACCAAATAATAGTTCCCATAATAGTTTTGTTTAAATGATAAATAAAAAGTTACGTTTTTCGAGTGATAAAGCATAGCTTTACGAGTTGTAAAGCATAGTTTTATCCGTTGTTTCTTGCTTCTTCAATATAGGCGAGTGCCTCCTTGCATTTTTCGGTCACATATGCCCAGTCTTCTGCTTTGACCTTATCCGAGGGGAATAACTTGGAGCCCATTCCTACGCAAAATACTCCTGCCTTGATCCATGAAGTGAGATTCTCCTTGGTAGGCTCTACCCCACCGGTCACCATCAGCTTTGACCATGGCATTGGAGCCATGAGTCCTTTTACCAATTTGGGTCCTAACACATCGCCAGGGAACACTTTGCAGAGGTCGCATCCCACTTCCTGGGCAGCTCCCACTTCAGAAACGCTTCCGCATCCTGGAGTGTATGCAACAAGACGGCGGTTGCATATCTTGGCTACTTCGGGATTGAACAGAGGGCCTACAACGAAACAGGCACCCAATTGCAAGTAGAGGGCAGCGGTAGCAGGGTCGACAATTGAGCCTACACCCATAGCCATGTCGGGACATTCCTTAGCTGCATATTTCACAACTTCAGCGAATACTTCGTGAGCAAAGTCTCCTCGATTGGTGAATTCGAATGCACGAACACCGCCGTCATAGCATGCCTTGACCACTTTCTTGGCGGTTTCAGCGTCTTTGTGATAGAATACAGGCACCATGCCTGTTGAGCCGATTTTCTGCAATACGGCCATTTTATCAAATCTTGCCATTGTTTCTTTCTTTTTTGTGAGTTATCGTTGTACTCTTCCGCTTGCATCACCTCCAGCAAGGGCTTCCACTTCTTCGGTTGAAACGAGGTTGAAGTCTCCGTTGATAGTGTGCTTCAAGGCTGATGCTGCTACGGCAAATTCGAGGGCTGCGCCTTGGTTAGGCTTGGTCAACAAGCCATGGATGATACCACCAGAGAATGAATCACCTCCACCTACGCGGTCTATGATAGGGTTGATGTCGTAACGCTTTGATTCATAGAATTCTTCTCCGTTGTAAATCATGGCTTTCCATCCGTTGTGAGTGGCTGAGAAAGATTCGCGGAGGGTTGAAATGACATATTTGAATCCGAATTCCTTGGCCATGGCCTTAAAGATTCCCTTGTAACCTTCCGCATCGGTCTTTCCGCCTTCTACGTCGGCTTCCGGCTTGAATCCGAGGCAAAGTTCGGCGTCTTCTTCATTGCCGATACAAACATCCACATACTTCATGAGTGGTTTCATGATGCTTTGCGCCTTTTCCTTTGTCCACAATTTCTTACGGAAATTAAGGTCCACTGATACGGTTACTCCATGACGCTTGGCCGCTTCGCAAGCCAGGCGTGTCAACTCGGCAGCTTTGTCAGAAATGGCCGGTGTGATGCCTGACCAATGAAACCAATCGGCACCTTCCATGATGGCGTCGAAGTCAAAATCAGATGGCTCAGCTTCGGCAATGGCTGAATGTGCACGGTCATATATCACCTTGCTTGGGCGCATGGAAGCACCTGTTTCGAGGTAATAGATACCCACTCTGTCACCCCCACGGGCAATGTATCGGGTGTCCACTCCGTATTTACGAAGGGCATTGACGGCTGACTGGCCTATCTCGTGTTTAGGCAATTTGGTTACGAAGTAGGCGTCATGTCCATAGTTGGCACAGCTGACGGCTACATTGGCTTCACCTCCCCCATAAACTACATCGAAAGAATCAGATTGGACAAAACGCGTGTTTCCTGGTGTGGAAAGTCTCAGCATTATTTCGCCCAAGGTTACAATTTTTCCCATAATTGTTGGAATGTAATGTATAAAAGTTATCTATTTTGTAAAATTGACTACACTTTGTTTAGCCTTAAACGTGTACAAAGGTAGGTATTATTTTTTCATTGCCAAAAAAAGTAGCTATATTTGTCGGCACAAGGGTATTTACTTTTTATATAAGTCGCCCTTTACCTATTCCAATTCATTGAATATGAAGACAAGATATCTGAAAATAAATCCTTTAGACAATGTAGCTGTTGCAATCACTTGCCTGAAAGCGGGAGAAACTATTCAAGGTGATGAAGGAGAATTGATTGTAAAGGAAGATATACCGGCGGGTCATAAGGTAACTTTGAAGGAGTTTTCGCAAGGTGAAAATGTCATTAAATATGGTTATCCTATCGGTCACACCATCGAGCCGATGGAGGCAGGTTGTTGGATAAGCGACAAACAATTAAAAACCAATTTAGAAGGATTGCTTGAATATACATATCATCCTGTAAACGTGCCGCTTGACATTCCATTTGAAAACCGATACTTTAAGGGGTATCGGCGCAAGAATGGGGATGTAGGTATTCGTAATGAGATATGGATAATTCCTACAGTCGGTTGTGTCAATGGCATTGCCAACCAATTGGCGGAAAACCTTCGAAAGGAAACTGACGGACAAGGAGTGGATGTTATCAAGGCTTTCCCTCATAACTATGGTTGTTCACAATTGGGAGATGACCATGAGAATACCAAGAAGATACTCCGAGATATGGTGAAACACCCCAATGCTGGTGGTGTTCTGGTAGTTGGCTTGGGATGTGAAAACAACCAGCCGGATGTTTTTCGTGAGTTCATTGGCGAATATGATGAAGAGCGAGTCAAGTTTCTGGTTACCCAACAGGTGGAAGGTGACGAAGTCGAAATTGGCATGCAACTTCTGCGTGAGATTTACGCCAAGGCCAAGGAGGACCTGCGTGAGGATATCCCTTTGTCAGAACTCCGAGTAGGATTGAAATGCGGTGGTTCAGATGGCTTTTCGGGTATTACCGCAAATCCTCTTTTGGGATTGTTTTCGGATTATCTCATTGCTCAAGGTGGTACCTCTGTGCTGACTGAAGTACCCGAAATGTTTGGCTCCGAGACTATTCTGATGGACAGATGCCGCACCAAAGACTTGTTTGATAGGACAGTTTCGCTCATCAATGACTTTAAAGAATATTTTCTTTCCCATGGAGAGCCTGTAGGCGAAAATCCTTCACCGGGAAACAAGGCAGGAGGTATCTCTACTCTGGAAGAGAAAGCATTGGGATGTACCCAGAAATGCGGCAAAGCCCATGTGGATGGTGTGTTGGCTTATGGCGACCGCCTTCAGGTGAAAGGTCTCAATCTGTTGTCTGCTCCTGGAAATGATTTGGTCGCATCTACCGCATTGGCTTCGTGTGGATGTCACATCGTACTATTTACCACCGGAAGGGGTACTCCTTTCGGCACTTTTGTACCGACAATGAAAATCTCGACCAACACTCTTCTGGCTACCAACAAGCCCAATTGGATAGACTTCAATGCGGGTGTGATTGTCGAAGGTGAACCAAAAGAATCTGTGTGTGAGCGTTTTATTGACTATGTCATCCGGGTGGCAAGTGGTGAACCAGTCAACAACGAAAAGAAAGATTATCGGGAAATCGCCATTTTCAAGACAGGGGTGACTCTTTAATAATTATATTTCCATTACTGATCTATGCAACAAATTGAAAATAAAATAGTTGATGCAAAGAAAGGATGGTTGGCACTTAGTCCACTGATTGTTTTTCTTTGCCTTTATCTGGTCACTTCGATACTGGTCAATGATTTCTATAAAGTGCCCATTACCGTGGCTTTTCTCGTTTCTTCCGTCTATGCTGTAGCTATCACGCGAGGGTTGCCTTTGAACGAGCGGGTGATGCAATTTTCAGTGGGTGCCGCAAACAAGGACATTATCCTGATGATTTGGATATTCATCCTGGCAGGAGCATTTGCCCAAAGTGCAAAAGATATAGGTTCCATTGACGCAACGGTCAACCTCACTCTTCAGTGTCTGCCGGCCAATCTGTTGTTGGCGGGATTCTTTCTGGCTTCGTGCTTTATTTCCTTGTCTATTGGTACATCTGTAGGGACCATTGTTGCTTTGACTCCAGTTGTAGCCGGTATTGCCGAAAAGACGGATATGAACATGGCTTTTATGACCGCTATTGTGGTAGGAGGAGCCTTTTTTGGTGACAATCTGTCGTTCATTTCCGATACGACCATAGCAGCTACCCGCACTCAAGGATGCGCCATGCGCGACAAGTTTCGGGTGAACTTCCTGATTGTTATGCCTGCAGCTCTGCTTGTACTTGTCTATTATATATTTGCAGGAATGGATGTAGAGGTTTCTCATGAACCTGTCAGCATTGAATGGCTGAAGGTTCTCCCCTATCTCATTGTACTTGTCTCAGCCTTTATGGGCATGAATGTAGCTTTGGTACTTGTTCTTGGCATTGTTTCGACTGGTGTTATCGGACTTTTGACCGGTAGCCTGACCTTCTTTGATTGGTTTGCTTCGATGGGAAATGGCATCACTGGCATGGGTGAACTGATAATAGTGACGCTTTTGGCTGGAGGAATGCTCGAACTGATTAGATATAATGGTGGTATTGCCTACATCCTTCATGTATTGACGCGAAGGATTGAAGGCAAGCGAGGGGCCGAGTTGTGCATTGCAACTTTGGTGAGCATAGCCAATGTCTGCACCGCCAACAACACCATAGCCATCATCACTGTAGGTCCTTTGGCTAAGGATATAGCTGGGAAATATGGAGTTGACAACCGTAAGAGTGCCAGTATTCTTGACACCTTCTCGTGTGTGGTTCAAGGTATTATCCCGTATGGCGCCCAATTGCTGATAGCATCCAAACTTGCTTCGCTTTCTCCTATTTCCATTATCGGATATTTGTATTATCCAATGTGTGTAGGCGTGATTGCCATTGTCTGCATTCTGCTTCGTCATCCCAAGAAATATTCCTGACATGAAGAACAGATGTGACATTCCAAACGACCTTCAACAGTATGTGGAGGAGAATATTATCCCCCATTATGCATCGTTTGACAAAGCTCATCGCGAGGATCATGTACTTAAGGTAATGGAGGAAAGCCTCCGTTTGTCGACGTTTTTTGATGTGGATGTAAAAATGGTTTATGTCATAGCTGCCTATCATGACGTCGGTTTGTGTGAAGGAAGGGAAATCCATCACCTCGCTTCTGCGAGGATTATGCGTCAAGATAACCGGCTTAAAGTTTGGTTTTCTGAGGAAGAAATTGATATCATGTGTGAAGCCGTTGAAGACCATCGGGCATCCAATCGACATGTTCCTCGAAGTGTTTATGGACGCATTGTGGCAGAGGCTGACCGTTGCATCGAACCTTATGACATCCTGGTACGTACTATTCAATATGGCCTCTCCCACTATCCCCAACTGAGCAAGGAAGAACAATATGAAAGATATTGTGAGCACTTGCAAGAAAAATATGCCGAAAGTGGTTATCTTCGCCTTTGGGTACCCCAGTCATCCAATGCAGAAGGTCTTGCTGAATTGAGACGTATTATTTCTGATTCTTCCAAACGCAGGCTTTTGTTCGACGAAATCTATCAAAAAGAAAAATAATCCCTTTAAGCGGTGCTTTTATTATAAATTATTGTATATTTGTCGATATGTTGTAATCGTTGACAAATATGGATTTGATAACCCGATATTTTCCCCATTTATCTGACCAGCAAAAAGAACAGTTTGTTGCGCTGTACGACCTCTATACCGATTGGAACAGTAAGATAAATGTCATATCCAGAAAAGACATCACCAATCTTTATGAACACCATGTGCTCCATTCCTTGGGCATAGCCCGCTTTATTTCCTTCAAGGATGGAAGTCAGGTCATGGACTTGGGTACAGGAGGCGGCTTCCCTGGCATCCCTTTGGCCATACTTTTCCCGGAAGTGAAGTTCCATTTGGTGGACAGCATCGGAAAGAAGATAAAGGTAGCCTCAGAAATTGCCAATGCCATTGGCTTAAAGAATGTCACTTTCAGACATTGCCGTGCCGAAGAGGAAAAAGCGAAATTCGACTTTGTGGTGAGCCGTGCTGTAATGCCTTTATCTGATTTGCTCAAGATAATTCGCAAGAACATTTCGTCTACTCAGATGAATGCCATTCCTAACGGTTTGATATGTTTGAAGGGTGGCGAGTTGGCTAAGGAAACACTTCCTGTCAAGAACAAGGTTGAAATAATGGACTTGAAGAACGAGTTTGCGGAAGAGTTTTTTGAAACGAAGAAGGTGGTCTATGTACCCCTCTAACAAAATAGTAGCCTTATGAAAATCAAGAAGTTTGAATTCAATATGTTCCCAGTCAACTGCTATGTGTTGTGGGATGAGACACTGGAGGCTGTTGTCATCGATGCAGGCTGTTTCTATGAAGAAGAAAAGCAGATGCTGAAGAACTACATAATCAGCAAAGGATTGAAAGTGAAGCATTTGCTGAATACACACCTACATTTGGATCATATCTTTGGGAACCGTTTCATGTGGCAAGAGTTCGGCTTGAAGGCTGAAGCTGGCCAGCAGGATGAATTTTGGATTGCCCAAGCCCCTGCCCAATCGCGTATGTTCGGATTCAAGTTTGATGAAGAACCGGTTGAATTAGGCAAATACCTTTGCGATGGCGATGTCATTTCCTTTGGAAACACTCAACTGGAAGTGATTCATGTACCTGGACATTCCCCTGGAAGCATGGTCTTCTATAGCAAGGAAGACAACTGTCTGTTCACGGGCGATGTACTCTTCCAAGGCAGCATCGGACGTGCAGACTTGGCGGGTGGAAACTTTGATGAATTGCGTGAGCACATCTGTAGTCGTCTGTTCATCCTTCCTCCCGAAACAACTGTCTACCCAGGTCATGGTGACTCGACAACTATTGGAATAGAAAAAGTCGAAAACCCTTTTTTTAGATAACCTCAAATATCAGATATCATGAAAACAGATTTATTGACCGAACGCCACAATGGCATCCGTGAAGAAGAACTTCCCATCATGCTTGAGAAGATTGGCGTCAAATCGTTGGATGAACTCATCAAGAAGACCATTCCTTCTAAAATCAGATTGAAGGAACCTTTGGCTTTGAATGCTCCGATGACTGAACGTGAGTTTGCTGAACACATCAATGAGTTGGCTTCCAAAAACAAGCTCTATACTTCGTACATTGGTATGGGCTGGTATGACTCCATCACACCTGCTGTCATCCAACGCAATGTGTTCGAAAATCCAGTGTGGTATACTTCCTATACTCCTTATCAAACAGAAGTGTCGCAAGGGAGACTGGAAGCTCTGTTGAACTTCCAGACAATGGTTTCCGACCTTACCGCTATGCCATTGGCCAACTGCTCCCTGCTTGACGAAGCGACAGCATCGGCCGAAGCGGCAGCTATGATGTATGCCCTTCGCTCACGCGACCAGCAGAAGCGTGGTGCCAGCACTTTGTTTGTTGATGAATGCATCTTCCCACAGAACCTCTCTGTCATCCGCACACGCGTCATCCCTCAAGGAATGAACATCCAAGTGGGCCGTTATCAAGACCTTGAATTCACAGCTGATATATTTGGTTGCATCATTCAGTATCCGAATTCCAATGGTAATGTAGAAGACTATCGCGCTTTCGTTGAAAAGGCTCATGAAAATGGTTGCAAGGTAGCTGTAGATGCAGACATCCTTAGCTTGGCTTTGTTGGTTCCTCCTGGCGAATGGGGTGCTGACATCGTTTATGGTAGCACTCAGAGAATGGGTATCCCCATGTTTTATGGTGGTCCTTCAGCCGCTTATTTCGCAACTCGTGATGAACTCAAGCGCAATATGCCCGGCCGTATCATCGGTCTTTCAAAGGACAAATATGGAAAGATTGCCTATCGAATGGCTCTCCAAACCCGCGAACAGCACATCAAGCGCGAAAAGGCTACTTCCAACATCTGTACAGCACAAGCTCTTCTAGCCACTATGGCTGGTTTCTATGCCGTATATCATGGACAGGAAGGCATCAAGAACATTGCCAAGCGCATCCATAGCTATGCCAACTATTTGAACAAGGCATTGACCAAGTTGGGTTATGTACAGTTGAATGAACTCTATTTTGACACTTTGAAATTTGCTCTGCCTGAACATGTTACACCTCAGAAGTTGCGCACCATTGCTTTGAGCAAGGAAGTGAACCTTCGCTATTATGAAACAGGCGAAGTGGGTATCAGTGTGGATGAAGCTATGGACCTCAAAAAACTGAATGTACTGATTTCCATCTTCTCCATTGCGGCAGAAGAGAATTTCAGCGAAGTGCTTGAAGTGTCTGAAAGTTCGACCATCAACCGTGATTTGCGTCGCCGCACTTCGTTCCTCACTCATGAAGTGTTCAATTTGTATCACACTGAAACTGAGATGATGCGTTATATCAAACGTCTTGAACGCAAGGACATCTCGTTGGCTCATTCCATGATTTCGTTGGGTTCATGCACCATGAAGCTCAATGCCGCTCAGGAAATGCTCCCGCTCAGCAATGCCGGTTGGATGAACATCCACCCTTATGCACCGGAAGACCAAGCCAAGGGCTATCAGGAACTGATTGAAAATCTGAGTGAACAGCTGAAAATCATTACAGGATTTGATGGTGTAACTTTGCAACCTAACTCGGGTGCTGCCGGTGAATATGCAGGCCTTCGCATCATTCGTGCTTATCAGGAAAGCATCGGTCAGGGACATCGCAACAAGATTCTGATTCCTTCTTCGGCTCATGGTACCAACCCTGCTTCGGCCATCCAATGCGGTTACACAACTGTGACTTGTGCTTGCGATGAAAAGGGTAATGTCGATGTAGAAGACCTTCGCGCCAAAGCTGAAGCCAACAAGGATGAGCTGGCTGCGTTGATGATCACTTATCCTTCGACTCATGGTATCTTTGAACCCGAAATCGCTGAAATCTGCAAGATTATCCACAAATGTGGCGCACAAGTCTATATGGACGGTGCCAATATGAATGCTCAGGTGGGATTGACCAATCCGGGAACCATTGGTGCGGATGTATGCCACTTGAACTTGCACAAGACCTTTGCCAGCCCTCATGGTGGTGGCGGTCCGGGTGTAGGTCCGGTTTGTGTGGCCAAGCATCTGGTGCCTTTCCTTCCGAAGCATGTCATGCTGGGCAATGACCGTAACCAGGTGTCAGCAGCTCCTTATGGCAGTGCTGGTATTCTGCCGATTACTTATGGCTACATCTGCATGATGGGTGCTGAAGGACTTGAACGTGCAACGAAGACCGCTATTTTGAGCGCCAATTATCTGGCAGCTTGTTTCAAGGACACTTATGGCATTGTCTATACAGGTGCTACCGGCTTTGTAGGCCATGAAATGATTCTTGATTGCCGTTATCTGCACGACATGGCCGGAATCAGCGAAAACGATATTGCCAAGCGTCTGATGGACTTCGGATATCATGCTCCAACCCTCTCCTTCCCTGTGCATGGCACTCTGATGATTGAACCTACTGAAAGTGAAAGCTTGTGGGAACTGGACAACTTCGTGAAGGTGATGCTCACCATCTGGGAAGAAATTCAGGAAGTGAAGGACGGACGCGCTGACAAGGAAGACAATGTTCTCATCAATGCTCCTCACCCTGAATATGAGGTGGTGGCCGATGAGTGGAATCACTCCTACAGCCGTGCGAAGGCTGCCTATCCGATTGATAGTGTGCGCGAAAACAAGTTCTGGGTGAATGTTGCTCGTGTGGACAACACATTGGGCGACCGCAAGTTATTGCCGACCCGTTATGGTAAGTTTGACTAACTGAAATTTCTGAATACTGAAACCCTGATGCGCTCAGGGTTTCGGATTTGGATAGCATAAACGAAGAGGGCTTGTCTCACGACAGGCCCTCTTCTTACTACTTAGTCTATAAGCCCTTGCGGCTCATTTAAAATTATGTCATTCTTTTAATAGGTAGGTATAGATAGTTCCCTTTTCAGGGGTTATGTTCTTAGCCTTGAACAGTTCGGGCACCGTTACGAATTGATATCCCTGCTCCTTCAGTTGCGGAATGGCAATGTCAAGAGCCTCTACAGTGGCTTCATTGCCCAGCATGTCGTGCAACAAATAGATGAGTCCGTCTTTTGCCAAGTCAAGAATACGCTTTGCACGTTCTTGTGCATCGATGCTTGGCACCCAGTCTTCAATGCCCGCACCGCTGATGAAAGTCAGGTCGATGGTTTCGTGCATCGTCTGGTTGTGGCTGATATAAGGAGGACGGAAATAGTTTGGTTCCACACCGATATACTTGACAATGAGGTCAGTAGTTTTCTGAATCTCCTCTTTCAGTTCTTCTTCGCTTAACTTGGTCATGTCGCCGTGGCTGAACGAGTGGTTCTGTATGTCGCATCCCATTTCATATGCACGCTTCATGATGGCTGCGCTTTCATCGTTGATATTTTGCCCTATGACGTAGAATGAACCCTTCACACCATGCTTTTGAAGCATGTCGAGCATATGGACGGTGGTAGTGGTATTGGGACCATCGTCAAAGCTCAAGGCGACCATTTTCTGTGTTTCAATGCTTTCAGGGGCTTCCTGAACTTCTGTTTTTTTGGTTTGTCCACAACCAACGAGCATGCTGGCGGCGGCCAATGTCAGTAATAGTCTTTTCATACGTTTTGTTTTCTTTAAAAATTATTGGCCCAAAAGTACAAATATATTTTAATATTCAAACCGATGCACCTGCTTTTTTGTTATGAAACAGCAAAATCTATACCTTATAATATATGTCTTATAATTGTTTCTTACAGGCGCTGGAGAATCGGAGGAGTTATTACAAACTGGCTCCGGAATCGAATGTGACCGACGATGAAATTGTTTCTGCCTTGCACGATGTGATACGTCACATGCCTTCGGCCTATCATTCTCAATCCACCCGACTGGTGTTGTTGCTGGGCAATGAGCACAAGGCTTTGTGGACTATTGTGAAGGAGATTCTCAGCAAGGAGGTGCCTCCTGCTGTGTTTGTCCGCACAGAGTCGAAGATTGATTCGAGCTTTGCATCAGGACACGGCACAGTGCTGTTCTTTGAAGATCAGCTGGTGGTGGAAAGCATGGTGAGCAAATTCCCCCTTTATGGCCGCAATTTCCCACTTTGGTCGCAACACACCTCGGCCATGCATCAGTTTGCTGTATGGACTTTGTTGGAAGAAATGGGATTTGGCGCTTCGTTGCAACATTACAATCCGTTGATTGACAAAGAGGTAAAGTCGCGCTGGCATTTGCCCGAAGAGTGGAAACTGATTGCACAACTGCCGTTTGGATTGCCACTGGATACGCCAGAGCCCAAGAAGTATGTGGATGCGAGCCGAAGGGTGATTGTGTTAAAATAGGATGCGGTGAGGGATAAAAAATTTAGTAAACTTGTTTTCTTTCACTATCTTTGCACGAAAAGCGAAGAAAATGACAAAATCCACCTTACTCACTCCGGCCAAGGACCCCATGGGAGCCGCCATTGCCGACTACTTCAAGCATGGAAAAGCAGCTCGTCTGCGTGTGTTTTCATCCCAGTTTGAAGAGGATGAAATTCCAGTCAGCCAACTTTTCCGAAATCTTGACATGATGCCTGCCATTGAACAGAAGGCCTTGCAACTGGCAAAAGGAAGGATTCTGGATTGTGGAGCTGGGAGCGGTTGCCATTCATTGGCTCTGCAAGAGATGGGAAAGGAAGATGTCATGGCCATTGACATTTCCCCTCTCTCGGTGGAAGTGATGCAACAGCGCGGAGTGAAGCAAGTCGTTCAAGCTGACTTCTTCGACGAAAGATTTGTGGGAAAGTTTGACACCATCCTGATGTTGATGAATGGTTCGGGCATTATAGGAAAACTTCAACGGATGGATTTATTCTTTCAGAGAGCCAAACAGTTACTGAATGTAGGTGGTTGTATTTTGATGGATTCCAGCGACCTCCGCTACCTGTTTGAAGATGAAGATGGAAGTTTCCTTGTCGACCTTGCCGGCGACTATTATGGCGAGATTGACTACCAAATGCAGTATAAAAACATTCGAGGTGACGAGTTCGACTGGCTGTATGTGGACTTCTCCACCCTTTCCTATTATGCCACCCGCAATGGATTCAAAGCAGAATGCTTGTATGAGGGTTCACATTATGACTATTTGGCTTCTTTGTCGCTGGTTTAACTTACTGAATGTAGTAACCTATATTTACAGAGTTCATTGATTTTATCGATGAAATGGGGCTTTTTTGAAGCATGGTACAAAATCTCAATTCATTGTTCTTTCATCAAATTGTCAATCTGTTAATTTTTACAGTTAATATAGTGACTACCTTTTTTGAAAGAAAAGAAACATCAATTACTCGGTCAGTAGGGTCAGTTGGTCAGTAGGTCAGTTATTTTTAGTCACTTTTCCAGCTTTTTGTAATGTAAAGAAATTTTTATTATATATATATTATATATATAATAAATTTAATGCCTTAGTATTTTATCCGCATGATTTTCCATTTTTAATAACTGACCAACTGACCTACTGACCTACTGACCGATGAAACTTTTTTTGAAAAAATAATTGCTGAAATACTTGACAAGTGGGTCTGCAGAATCGTATCTTCGCAGCGTAGGTCAGGACAAACAATCCTCACTCCCCACCACCCACTTTCTTTATTACTATATATATGTTGGGCTTCCATAAAACTATACTTTGTCACGCAGAAAGCGTAGTTTTATCCCAAACAAACCAATGTTTTACTGCGGACAGAATTTAATCAACCAAACAATCAAACCCCATGAAACGAAAAAACTTCAGCAGTTGCTTGCATATGAACAGAAATCCACTTATATTAGATGAGATTTTGTGAAACGCCATTATTTGAACACCTTAAATCGAGTACGAAAGCCATGGATATGAGCATCTTCCAAATAGAATCGAACAAGATGAAGCCACAAGCCGGCAGCATCCTCATATCGGCACCCTTTCTGCGCGACTATCACTTTGCACGCTCGGTGGTTCTTCTGGTCGAACACAACGAAGAAGGCAGCATGGGCATCGTACTGAACAAGAAGTTCAACTATCAGATAAACCTCGACGAGCTGGTGCCTGAACTCGAGTTCATGCCCAAGATTCCGGTGTACAAGGGAGGCCCTGTGAGTCGCGACATCCTTTTCTACCTCCATACCCTACACGACCTTGAGGGAGCGGTTTCGCTGGGAAACGGACTTTATCTGAACGGCAACTTCGACCAACTGAAACAATACATCCTCGATGGAAATCCGGTGGAGGGAGTCATCCGATTCTTTACCGGTTATGCCGGATGGGATGCCGGTCAGTTGGAAAAGGAAATTGAGGAAAACAACTGGTTGGTGGCCACCTCTGAAGACCACGACCTGCTGAATCCTTATCTGAATGATTACTGGAAGTTGAGCTTGTACAAAATGGGCGGGAAATATGCCATCTGGTCGCGCTATCCGCAATTCCCGACACTGAACTGACCCTCGCCAGCCGTCAAGGCACGAGTTGCATCACCACTACATCCGAGTAACTATCCCCCACGCGAATCCATTCCTTGAGGGTAGCCACCATCTCGTAGCCGGCTTTTCTGAACAAAGCCTGAGCCGCCCGATTGCCGGTCAGTGCTGAAGCATGCAGCTGATGAAGTCCCAAATAGCCGAATGCATATTCATGAAGCATCTGGAGCGCCAAGGTTCCCAACCCCTTGCCGCGATGCTCGGGAGCAATGACAATGCCCACTTCGGCGCGGTTGTGGAAAGGCTCGAAACGAAACAGGTCGACAATGCCCACCACTTCGTCCAAATCATCCACCATCATGAGGCGCAACTGGCGGTCGATGTAGATGTCATTGCGGTTGGTGGCAATGTAATCCTTCAGATAGAACCGCGAATAAGGGCCGGTGGGATTGCTCGTCTCCCACAACGAAGGCTCATTCTCGAAGCGGTACATCGCATCAAGATCCTCCGGCTCAGGAGCACGCAGCTTGTATCCGTTACGCATCAGCATCTTCATGGCAATCAGTCGTTTATGTCCTCCGGAAGGTCGAGTTCAGCCAACAGGCGCTTGCGGCTCGGCACACAGAAGAGCGAAGCGATGAGCGCCATGCAGGCACAGAACAGCCCCGAGGTGTTGAGCGTGAGATAATAGAAGGATATGCCGAGAATGGCCGGTGCCATCAGCAGAGCCAGACGCACTTCACTCCACAAGCGGTAGCTCTTCAAAGCTTCCTGCAGGGGAAGTTCCTTGATGCGCTTCACAAGATTGAGGCTGAACAGACGCAGCGAAAGTGGTATGAGACAGACGGTGAGCAGGATGCAGACACTCTGCAGAATGTACTCCATGCGGGCATCACCTGCATAGGTTCCTTCCGTCAATGCGCCCGTTTCGTAGAGCACTACCAACAGCAAGGGTACCGCCCACAAGCCCAGATATTCGGACTTCAGAAAGTTGAGAAGTTTTTTGATTTCTTTATTCATATCTATTTGTAGTTCAATCGTTTGCTTATACATTTCCAGTGAACAAAGTGCGGTTGACAATGGAGCGTCCCAAGGTCACTTCGTCAGTGTATTGCAGCTCGTCGCCAATGGAAATTCCTCGTGCAATGACACTTATTTTCACATCATAAGGCGCCAGTTTGCGAAAGATGTAGAAATTGGTGGTATCCCCTTCCATGGTAGAACTCAATGCCAGAATCACCTCTTTCACTCCCCCGGCCTTCACTCGCTCCACCAGGCTCTCAATCTCGAGGTCAGAAGGTCCGATACCATCCATGGGCGAGATGATTCCTCCCAGCACATGATACACTCCATTGAACTGCTGGGTAGCTTCCACCGCCATCACATCGCGCACACTCTCCACCACACACACGGTTGAAGCATCGCGCTTGGGATTGTCACAGATGAGACAAACCTCCGTGTCCGACAGGTTGTGGCACACTTTGCAATACTTCACTTCACGCTTCAAGGTCACAATGGCATTGCCAAAGTTTTCCACCATGGCATCGTCCTGTTTCAACAGGTGCAGCACCAGTCGCATGGCCGTCTTGCGTCCGATACCAGGAAGTTTCGAAAACTCTCCCACAGCCCTTTCGAGCAGCAGGGATGGATATTGTTGGTTCATTCTATTCTTATACGTGCTTAATGTTTGCAAATATAGTGTATTTTCAAGGGTTTTTCCGTACATTTGCAAAGAAAATATCATTTAGGAAACATGAACGGCACCTACATTCTTTTGACCATACTCATCTATTTTGCTCTCTTGATGCTTGTAGCTCGGTTGACCAGTCGCAAGGCGGACAATGATGCCTTTTTTCGAGGCAACCGCCAGTCGCCTTGGTATGTGGTGGCTTTCGGCATGATTGGGGCTTCGCTTTCGGGCGTCACCTTTGTATCTGTGCCGGGCATGGTCAGGAGCATTGATATGACCTACATGCAGACAGTAATGGGATTCTTCGTGGGGTATCTCATCATAGCCCATGTGCTCCTTCCTATTTATTATAAGCTCAATCTGACCACCATCTACTCCTACCTGAACGAGCGGATTGGTCGCTGTTCGTACAAGACTGGCGCTTCATTTTTCCTCCTTTCCAAGATTATCGGAGCGGCCGCACGCCTCTATCTGGTGTGCCTCATTCTTCAGCACTATGTATTTGATTCTCTGCATATTCCATTCAGTTTGTCAGTCATCGGCATTGTCATTCTGATATGGCTCTATACACGTAAGAGCGGCATCAAGACCATTGTATGGACGGATAGTTTACAGACCTTCTGCCTGTTGGCTGCCCTGGGGCTGATACTCTATCAAGTGTCCTGCCAGATGAACCTCGATGTAGCAGGCATGGTGCAGGCGGTAGCCGATAGCGAGCACAGCCGCATCTTTGTGTTTGACGACTGGGCCAGCAAGCAGAACTTCTTCAAGCAGTTCTTCAGTGGCATCTTCATTACGATTGTGATGACTGGGCTTGACCAGGATATGATGCAGAAGAACCTTTCTTGCCGCAACCTTCGCGAAGCTCAGAAGAATATGTACTCCTATGGCCTCTCGTTTGTGCCGGTCAATTTCCTTTTCCTTGCGTTGGGAGTTCTCCTGTTGCTGCTTGCTTCACAATCAGGGCTATCCTTGCCTGAAAAGAGTGATGACATCCTGCCTTTCTTTGCCGCTGAAGGCCGCTTGGGATTCGCCACTTTGGTATTATTCACCATCGGTATTGTGGCCGCCGCCTTCTCGAGTGCCGATTCGGCTTTGACGGCTCTTACAACCAGCTTCTGCATTGATATTCTGGACATTGAACGGACAGACGACAAAGTGGCTGAGAAGAAACGGAAATGGAGTCATTTCTTCATTTCGGTGGTGTTTATCGGCTTCATTCTCCTGTTCAAGGCAGCCAACAATGACAGCATCATTGATGCCATCTATACCATTGCATCCTACACTTATGGTCCTCTGTTGGGACTTTTCGTGTTTGGACTCTTCACTCGCATGAATCCACGTGACCGCTTTGTGCCCTATGTGGCTATTGCATCCCCTTTCATCTGTTTTGCCATCGACCGCCTTGTCTATCAGTCGACAGGTTATCAGTTTGGCTATGAAATGCTGATGTTCAATGGGCTGCTTACCTTCACAGGACTTTCATTGCTGAGTGTGGGAAGGAAAAAGAAACTTTGAAATCCAATTATCACAAGTATATCTATGGAAATAAAAAGCGCTGAATTTATCATCAGTAATACAAAGGTAGACCTCTGTCCGAAAGGAGATTTGCCTGAATATGCCTTCATCGGCCGTTCGAATGTGGGGAAATCGAGTTTGATAAACATGCTCACCCGCAAGCCCAAGCTTGCCATGACTTCCGCCACTCCGGGTAAGACCTTGCTTATCAACCACTTCTTGATTAACAAGCAATGGTATCTGGTCGATTTGCCCGGCTATGGATATGCCGCAAGAGGCAAGAAACAGGTGGAGAAGATTCAGATAATCATTGAAGACTACATCCTCCAACGCGAGCAGCTGGTCAATCTTTTTGTACTCATTGACATCCGTCACGACCCACAGAAGATTGACTTGGAATTCATCGAATGGCTGGGCGAAAATGGAGTGCCTTTCTCCATCATCTTCACCAAAGCCGACAAGCTGTCGGGCGGTAAGGCGAAGGCCAATGTAAACGCTTACATGGAGAAACTCTCCGAACAATGGGAAGAACTGCCTCCCCACTTCATCTCCTCGTCGGAAAACAAGACAGGACGTGATGAAATCCTGAATTATATTGAAAGCATAAACTCCAGCTTGAAGGAGTAAAGAGCAAGAAATAAAGCGATTATGGCTAATCCCTATCTGCAAGTGGACGGGCTTACCAAGTCCTTTGGTGACCTTGTCCTGTTCGAAAATATCAGCTTCGGTGTAGCCGAAGGACAACGCATCGGCCTTATAGCCAAGAATGGTACTGGCAAGACAACCCTTTTGAATATCCTCTCAGGAAAGGAAGGTTATGACGAAGGAAGCATTGTGTATCGGCGCGACCTTCGGGTGGGTTATCTTGAACAGGACCCTCAGTATCCCGAAGACATGACTGTACTCGAAGCCTGTTTCTATCATGGCACTCCTGTGGTACAACTCATCAAGGAGTATGAACGTTGCATGGAGACAGCCGGCAATCCAGGTTTGGAAGACCTTCTGGCACGTATGGAACAAGAGAAGGCTTGGGATTATGAACGTAAGGCCAAGCAGATTCTTTCGCAGCTGAAGATTCGTAATTTCGACCAGCGCATCAAACATTTGTCGGGCGGACAACTCAAGCGTGTAGCTTTGGCCAATGCCTTGATTACTGAACCCGATTTCCTCATCCTTGACGAGCCGACCAACCACCTCGACCTTGATATGACCGAGTGGCTTGAAGACTATCTGAAACGAGGTACTTTAAGCCTTCTTATGGTGACTCACGACCGTTATTTCCTCGATCGGGTTTGTTCGGAAATCTATGAAATCGACCAGAAGCAAATCTATTCCTACAAAGGGAACTATAGCTATTACCTTGAAAAACGTCAGGAGCGCATCGATGCCATCAATGTGGAAATTGAACGGGCTAACAACCTCTATCGCACGGAGTTAGAGTGGATGCGCCGAATGCCACAAGCCCGCGGGCACAAGGCGAGATACCGCGAAGAAGCCTTCTATGAACTGGAAAAAGTAGCCAAGCAACGCTTTGACAATCGTAATGTGAAACTCGATGTCAAGGCCTCATATATAGGTTCGAAAATCTTTGAAGCCGACCATCTGTACAAGAGCTTCGGCGATTTGAAGATTTTGGATGACTTCTCCTATATCTTCGCACGCTATGAAAAGATGGGCATTGTTGGTAATAATGGTACCGGCAAATCCACTTTCATCAAGATTCTCATGGGCTTGGTGAAACCCGATGCTGGTACCATCGATGTGGGTGAAACTGTTCGCTTTGGTTATTATTCTCAGGAAGGGCTTCAGTTTGACGAACAGATGAAGGTCATTGATGTGGTGCAGGACATAGCTGAGGTCATTGAACTGGGTGGAGGTCGGCGACTGACTGCTTCCCAATTCCTCCAGCATTTCCTTTTCACCCCCGAACAACAACATAATTATGTCTACAAATTGAGTGGTGGTGAGAAACGCCGCCTTTATCTCTGTACGGTGCTGATGCGCAATCCCAACTTCCTGGTGCTTGACGAACCCACCAACGACCTCGACATTATCACCTTACAAGTGCTTGAAGAATATTTGCAAGCCTTCAAGGGCTGTGTCATGGTGGTAAGTCACGACCGTTATTTCATGGATAAGGTGGTCGACCATTTGCTGGTGTTCAATGGACAAGGCGACATCCGCGATTTTCCGGGCAATTACACCCAATATCGTGATTGGAAGGATGTGAAGGAGCAGCATGAAAAGTCACAAGAAAAGCCGAAAGAAGAAAAGACTGCCAAGGTTCGCTTGAATGAAAAACGAAAGATGACCTTCAAGGAAAAGAAGGAATTTGAAGAACTGGAAGGTGCTATAGCCAAACTTGAAGCAGAGAAAGCGGAGATTGAAAATGCTTTGTGTAGCGGTACTCTTTCAGTAGATGAGCTGACTGAAAAGTCCAAACGATTGCCCGAACTGAATGACTTGATTGACGAGAAAACCCTTCGTTGGCTCGAGCTGAGCGAGATAGAAGGATGAAAGTGACACTTTACGATGTGTAAAGCATCACTTTCCCATGACTTACGCGTTGAGTAGTTTTTCTACATCAGCGCGTATTTTCTCATACTCAGTGCGGAGGTTGACAGGTTCTTTTCGTTTGACCTTTCCCCAAATCAGATATGCTGGCGGAACAACCAGCTTCGTGTTGCGGAAACGGAGTGCTGGATATTCATGTGTGCCGTCGATGACACTCACCCATTCCATGCCATCCATTTCGTTCTCAATGATGACTCCAAGTGCCAATCCGATGCTTTCCCATGCTTGTCGTTGGTCAATCTTGAATCGATTTCCATCCACCAATTGTTGCAAGCGCTCAATATCACTCTCCTGGGCGGTGAAATCCTTGTTCAGTGTCTTTTTGACATTGGTTGAAGCCCAATCATAAGCCATATTCAGGATACCGATTTCAAGTACTCGGATGGGGATGATTTCCTTTGGTGCTCCTGTTTTACGAATGGCAAGTGTACGGATGATACCTTCAGCTGTGGTGCGGTCTTCACCACGAGGTACTGTGAATGAACATTCAAAGGACAAGTTGCCTGAGCCGGTCACCCAAATGTGGGTGGTATACCAAGCTCCCTCTTCCTGGAAGGTTTCAGTACTATAGGCGCAATCCCATGTACCCACCTTGACAGGTACTGAGGTAGGATTGTGTTTCAGTTCATAGGCTATAGATTGTTTCCCATAGTCTGGTGAAGTGTCCTTGTAAGCCGAGATTCTGAAATTTCCACACCAGTTGTCAGGATTGTAGAAAAGGAATGATTCCTCTGTATCTTCAAACTCTGACCATCCAGGAGGTAACTTCAAAGAAAACCATCCGCCGGGTGATATGTATTTCTTCATCATAAGCGAGGTTTTCATTAACGAACCGCAATGCTTTCTATTTCGACAAGTGCTCCTTTCGGGAGTTCCTTTACGGCAAAAGCCGAGCGAGCCGGGAAATTGCCATTGAACTGAGTGGCATAAACCGCATTCATTTCACCAAACAAGGACATGTCGGCCAAGAAAACAGTAGTCTTCACGAGGTTGTCCATGGTCAAGCCCGCTTCTTCAAGGATGCTGGCAATGTTTTTGAAACATTGGGCTGTCTGTTCAGCTACTCCACCAGGAGCAAATTCACCGGTTGAAGGGTCAACAGGCAACTGGCCTGAAAGGAACAACATGCCATTGGCTTCGATGGCTTGGCTATAAGGACCGATTGCAGCTGGTGCCTTTTCTGTAAATATAACTTTCTTCATATTGCTAAAATCAATTGGGTAAAACAATCATTTTCTATTTCTGAAAGCTAATGTACAACAAAAATGGGATTGCATCCAAAAAAAACATTGAAAATGTAGATGAATCTAAAAAAAATGAGTACTTTTGTTGCCGTAAACAATGGGAAGCACTTCCTGTGCGATAAATTAACACCAATTGTTTTCAATTTAATCTGAACAAAATCCTATAATTAAGCATTGATGGTAAATAATGGGCAACTGAAATTATCAGTTTGTGCCCTCCCTCCAAAATATGCCAAAATATTTCATTAACACATATACTATATGTATAACATTATTCAATTGAACGACAAATCTTTGCCGGAACTGCAAGTTATTGCCAAAGAGTTGGGAATCAAACATGCAGAATCGAAAAAAAAGGAAGACCTGGTTTACATGATTCTTGATGAACAGGCCATTGCTGGTGCCGCCAAGAAGGCATCGAAAACCAACGAAGAAAAGAAACAACCTCGCAAACGCTCACGAATCAGCGTAAAAAAAGAAGGTGACAAAGTTTATACCGCCTCACAAGACAAGGCTCTGAAACTGGAAGCAAATGATCCTGTTATTGAACCAAAGCCTTCTCCTATCAAATCTGTGGAATCGGTTGAAGAGACACCAATCATATCCGAACCTCAAAAGGTTGAGAATGAAGTGGAAGCTAAGCCACAAACAGAAGAGAAACCAGCAGCCAAGAAGCGTGGACGCAAACCTAAAAACGCTAATGCAGAGGTGGCTAAACCCGTTGAAGAAACTCCAGCACCCGAAGAAAAACCTGCTGAAGAAACCAAAAAGATTGAAATTCCAGCAGCTCTTATTGAACAAGTCTCTAACATGGATACTGAAGAGATTACTGCTTCATCGGATGATTTCATTCCTATCGAAGACCTTCCCAGCGAAAAGATTGAATTGCCCAGCGAATTGTTAGGTAAATTTGAAGCTACCAAAGTGGAAGCTCCAGCTCCTATCATACGGGAAAACCGTACTAACAACAAGAAGCAGAAGCAACGCAATAACAATAATAACACTAATAATAATCAGGTTGCCACTCAACCCCAGCCACAAGTTCAAGCTCAACCTCAACCTGCACTTGAACGCAAGCCACAATATGATTTTGATGGTATTCTTAATGGTATTGGAGTGCTTGAAATCATGCCGGATGGTTACGGATTCCTTCGTTCTTCTGACTATAACTACCTTTCTTCTCCCGATGACATCTATGTGTCTCAAGCACAAATCAAGTTGCTGGGCTTGAAGACTGGTGACGTAGTAGAATGTGGCATTCGTCCTCCCAAGGAAGGCGAAAAATATTTCCCTTTGACCAAGGTTTTGAAAATCAATGGTCTTGAGCCTTCATTGGTTCGCGACCGTGTTCCGTTCGATCACCTCACACCTCTTTTCCCTGATGAAAAGTTCAAGTTGTGCAAAGGTGATGGAAGCGACAATCATTCAGCACGTGTGGTTGACTTGTTCTCTCCCATCGGTAAAGGTCAACGTGCGCTCATTGTGGCACAGCCAAAAACAGGTAAGACCTTGTTGATGAAGGACATTGCCAACGCCATTGCTGCCAATCATCCGGAAGCATACATGATTATGCTCTTGATTGATGAACGTCCCGAAGAAGTAACAGACATGGCTCGCAGTGTAAAGGCTGAAGTGATTGCTTCTACCTTCGACGAACCGGCTGAAAGACATGTCAAGATTGCCGGCATTGTACTTGAGAAGGCAAAACGAATGGTGGAATGTGGACACGATGTAGTCATCTTCCTCGACTCTATCACACGCTTGGCACGTGCTTATAATACCGTTTCACCTGCTTCGGGTAAGGTTCTTTCGGGCGGTGTTGATGCCAATGCCCTTCATAAGCCCAAGCGCTTTTTCGGGGCCGCACGAAATATTGAAGGTGGCGGCTCGCTTACTATCATTGCAACCGCTTTGATTGACACAGGCTCAAAGATGGATGAAGTGATTTTTGAAGAATTCAAGGGAACTGGTAACATGGAACTTCAGCTTGACCGCAACTTGTCCAACAAGCGTATCTTCCCTGCTGTGAATCTCATTGCATCCAGTACACGTCGTGACGACCTTTTGTTGGATGAAAGCACTCAAAACCGCATGTGGGTACTTCGTAAGTATCTTTCAGATATGAATCCGATAGAAGCTATGGACTTCTTGAAGAATCAGTTGGAACATACGCGCAACAACGAGGAATTCCTCATGAGCATGAACGGATAATTCTTTGTAGTCAATAGATAGTGAAGAGAGGGTGTCAGACGACATCCTCTCTTTTATATACACAAAAAAAGGAATGCATAAGCATCCCCTTTTATTGTTTCATCTGAATTCCTGACAATCAGAAAGGAAGGTCATCCTTTTCATCACCTGCCGAGAAGTCTGCCGGCACTGTTGGAGGTGGCGGGAAAGGAACTCCACCTTCAGCTGGAGCCGGTTGTTGTGCACTTGCACGTTCTACCTTCCAAGCACGGATAGAGTTGAACCAACGGCCGTTCCATTCACGGGCGTCAATGTCAAAAGAAACGGTAAGTTCTTCGCCTACCTGAATACCAAACTGATTGATTTTATCTTCACCGAAAACATCAAAACACATCTTACGAGGATAGGTGTCGTGAGTTTCGATAACATATTCTTGTACTTTCCATGCATTGCCATTCTTCGATGTGCCGCTTCTCGCATCGAGTACGGCAATTACTTTTCCTGTTAGTTCCATTTCTTCACTTTTTATAATTCTGTGCGAAAGTAAGGTTTTCCTTTCAATCAAACTAATTTTTAATAAAAATTTTGTTCACACTCTCCAATCTTTTTCTTACCTTTGGCAGATAATATTGAAATAATAATAAAACACATAAAACCATGGAATTTATCGTATCAAGCACCGGGCTTTTCAGCCGTTTGCAGGCCATTAGCCGCGTCATCAACTCAAAGAATTCACTCCCAATCCTTGACAGTTTCCTGTTTGTCATTAACGATGGCACTCTTTCTATCACCGCATCGGATAGCGAAACGACATTGACAACTCAAATAGAAGTGAATGAAAGTAATGGAAACGGCCAATTTGCCGTTACTTCCAAGACGATTCTTGACGCATTGAAGGAAATCCCTGAACAGCCCTTGAAGTTTGAATTGAAGGATAACATGGAATTGCTTATCCAATACCAGAATGGTAAATACAACCTGATGGGACAAAACGCGGATGAATATCCACAAGCTCCTGCTTTGGGGGATGATGCTGTACAAGTAAATCTCAGTTCTCAAGTTGCACTTTCTGGGATTAACCATACCCATTTTGCTACTGCTGACGATGAATTGCGTCCAGTGATGAACGGTATCTACTTCGACATCACTCCCGAAGACATTACTTTTGTGGCAACTGACGGACACAAATTGGTGCGCAACAAGACTTATAAGGCAAAAGGTGATGAAAGAGCTGCATTCATTCTTCCCAAGAAGCCGGCTACATTGCTTAAGAACCTCCTGAGCAAGGAACAAGGTGACTTGCACATCGGATTTGATAGCCGCAATGCCAAGTTTGAATTCGAAGGCTACAACATGACTTGTCGTCTGATTGAAGGAAGATATCCTAACTATAACTCGGTTATTCCACAAAACAATCCACATAAAGCTGTTATTGACAGACAGATGTTTGTCAGCGCTTTGCGTCGTGTCTCAGTGTTTTCTTCCGCATCAAGCAGCCTTGTTAAGTTGCGTCTGGAAAACAATACCATCAAGATTTCTGCACAGGATATTGATTTCTCAACATCAGCTGAAGAAACATTCATCTGCCAATATAATGGTGCAGCTATGAGTATCGGTTTCAAGGCTACCTTCCTTATTGACATTTTGAACAACATCACCTCACAGGAAGTAATCATCACGTTGAATGATCCATCGCGTGCAGGAGTTGTCTTCCCTGTTGAACAAGAAGAGGAAGAAGACCTTCTCATGCTGCTTATGCCTATGATGTTGAACGACTAATGATGTAGACATGAAACTAAATCTGAAAAATCCGCTTGTGTTTTTCGACCTCGAAACGACAGGTACCAACATCAATTCTGACCGCATTGTCGAAATCTGTTATTTGAAGGTTTATCCGAATGGCAATGAAGAAGCCAAGACATTGCGTATCAATCCTGAAATGCATATCCCCGAACAGGCGTCGGCTGTACATGGCATCTATGATGATGACGTGAAGGACTGCCCCACTTTCAAGGATGTTGCCAAGAAAATTGCTGTAGACATTGAAGGTTGCGATTTGGCCGGTTTCAATTCAAACCGTTTTGACATCCCAGTGTTGGCGGAAGAATTCTTGCGTGCTGGAGTAGATATTGATTTGATGAAACATAAGTTTGTGGATGTTCAGGTAATCTACCATAAGCTTGAACAACGTACGCTGAGTGCGGCTTATAAGTTCTATTGCGGAAAGAATCTGGAAGATGCTCATACTGCTGAAGCCGATACAAGAGCTACTTATGAAGTGCTTAAAGCCCAGCTTGACAAATATCCGGATGTACTTGAAAACGATGTAACATTCCTTTCTCAATATTCCAACTTCACAAAGAATGTGGACTTTGCAGGACGAATCGTTTACAATGAGCAAGGAGTGGAAGTTTTCAACTTTGGGAAATACAAAGGAATGCCTGTTCTTGAAGTTCTTCAAAGAGATCCTGGATATTACAGCTGGATTCTGCAAGGAGACTTTACATTGAATACAAAAAATGTACTGACAAAAATCAGACTTCGTACTACTGGTATGACCCGATAAATGAACATGAAAGGAAAAAAGATAGTATTAGGTATCACCGGAAGCATAGCCGCCTACAAAGCGGCTATACTCATTCGTGCACTAATCAAAAAGGGTGCCGAAGTGCAGGTTGTCATTACTCCTGCAGGAAAAGAGTTCATCACTCCCATCACCTTGTCGGCTTTGACGAGCAAACCTGTCATCAGTGAATTCTTTGCACAACGTGATGGCACATGGAACAGTCATGTGGACCTCGGATTATGGGCAGATGCTATGGTCATTGCACCGGCTACCGCCAGTACGATAGGAAAGATGGCTCATGGAGTAGCTGACAATATGCTTATCACGACCTATCTTTCCATGAAGGCACCTGTGTTTGTAGCTCCAGCCATGGACTTGGATATGTTTGCACATCCATCTACACAGAACAATCTGAACATACTACGTTCCTATGGCAACCACATTATAGAACCAGCTTCTGGCGATCTGGCCAGTCATCTGGTTGGTAAAGGACGCATGGAAGAACCCGAAAAGATAGTGGAAGTGCTTGAATCTTTCTTCAACCAACAACAAGATTTGAAAGACAAGAAAGTACTGATTACTGCCGGTCCAACTTATGAAAAGATTGACCCGGTACGTTTCATCGGCAACTATTCATCCGGTAAGATGGGATATGCTTTGGCAGAAGAATGTGCCTCAAGAGGTGCTGAAGTCATACTTGTCAGTGGACCAGTTACTTTGAAGGAGCATCACCCCAATATCCGACGCATTGATGTGGAAAGTGCTGAAGAAATGTATGAAGAAGCACGTCGAGCCTATACAGATGCTGATGCTGGAATTCTTTGTGCTGCCGTTGCTGACTTCACACCTGATCATACAGCCGACCATAAGATAAAGCGTGGGAAAGACGGAATGACCATTCAGTTGAAACCTACTAAAGACATCGCAGCATCACTTGGTGCTACTAAAAAGGAAGGACAAGTATTAGTGGGTTTTGCACTGGAAACGAACGATGAACAACAAAACGCTAAAGGAAAGCTTGAACGTAAGAATTTCGATTTCATTGTGCTGAATTCCTTGAATGACAAGGGCGCAGGCTTCCGTGTTGACACTAACAAGATAAGTATCATCGACCGCCAGGATACTACTTCTTATCCGCTTAAGAATAAGTCGGAAGTGGCAAAAGATATTATAGACAGATTGGTACAAACCTTGAACAAGAACTGATACGGACATGCTCCAATCCCTCTATATACAAAACTATGCACTGATTGAAACATTGGACATCAATTTCCAATCGGGTTTCTCTGTCATTACGGGTGAGACAGGTGCCGGTAAGTCCATCATCCTTGGTGCTATCGGTCTTTTGCTTGGTCAAAGAGCCGACATCAAATCCATACGACAAGGTGCCAACAAGTGCATTGTTGAAGCTCGCTTTGACATAACCTCTTATCCTTTGGATGATTTCTTTCAGGAAGAGGAGATTGAGAACGATGGTCAGGAATGCATTCTCCGACGCGAACTTTATGCATCCGGCAAGAGCCGTGCCTTCATCAATGACACCCCTGCTACCCTCGCCCAGATGAAAGTCTTGGGAGAAAGATTGATTGATGTTCATAGCCAGCACCAGAACCTCTTGTTGAACCAAGAGAACTTCCAGTTGGATGCATTGGATGTTCTTGCACGAAACAATACCGAACGCGAAGCTTATGAAAAGTGTTACTTTGAATACCGTAAAGTGTCACTTTCTTTGGAAGAACTCATAGAGAAAGCATACGATAACCAACGCGATACGGATTATATCAGTTTTCAGTTGAAGCAATTGGAGGAAGCCAATCTCAAAGCCGGTGAACAGGAAGAACTCGAACAGGAATCCGAAATGCTTTCTCATGCAGAAGACATCAAGTCAGCATTATATAAAGTAGAAATGTTGATTGAGTCCGATGATAACAATATCTTGTCCATGACACGTGAATGTACAAACACATTGCAAAGTTTGTCGAGAGTCTATTCTCCCTCTCAAGAATGGATTGAACGCATGGAGAGTTGCTACATAGAACTTAAAGAATTGGCGAGAGACCTTTCCAGAGCCAGCGACCAGGTTGAATATAACCCTGAACGCATGGAGTATGTGAACGAAAGGCTCAATCTCATCTATTCGTTGCAGCAGAAACATCGTGTACAGAGTGTGGAGCAACTCATTGCTATCGCAGAAGAATACCGAAGCCAATTGGATGATATCATTTCCTATGACGAACGGATTGCCCAACTTGAAAAGCAGAAGGAAAAACTGTATCAAGAACTGCTTGCATTAGGTAAGGCATTGACCGAAACCCGAATAGCTTCAGCACATTGCATCGAAACCGAAATGCAATCCTATTTGATTCCTTTGGGTATGCCTAACGTTCGGTTCGAAGTGGAAATGACTGAACGTAAAGAACCGTCACCTAAAGGAATGGATAATGTAACCTTCTTGTTCTCAGCCAACAAGAGTGGTTCCCTTCAACCGGTTTCATCCATTGCTTCCGGTGGTGAAGTAGCCAGAGTCATGCTTTCACTCAAGGCAATCATGACCAGTGCCATCAAGCTGCCTACCATTATTTTTGATGAAATAGATACGGGTGTATCCGGTGCCATAGCTGACAAGATGGCTCATATCATGCGTGAAATGGGTAAGGATGACCGCCAGGTTATCAGTATCACCCATTTGCCACAAATTGCAGCTAAAGGCAAGGCTCATTATAAGGTATATAAAGAAGATACGGATGATGCGACGAACAGCCACATCCGACAACTTAGTGAAGAAGAACGAATTAACGAAATAGCCGTCATGTTAAGTGGAAGTACGTTGACTGAAGCAGCACTTAACAATGCCAAGGCGCTATTAAATGACGAAATATTATGACAGAAAAAAGTGAAATGATATTTGGCGTACGTGCCGTTATCGAAGCCATACAAGCGGGTAAGGAAATCGACAAGATTCTTATCAAGCGCGACATTCAAAGCGACTTGTCGAAGGAGTTGTTTGCTGTGCTGAAAGGAACACTCATTCCCGTTCAGCGAGTGCCGGTTGAACGAATCAACCGAATCACCCGGAAGAACCACCAAGGAGTCATTGCCTTCATCTCCTCCATCACCTATCAGAAAACGGAAGACATCGTACCTTTCTTGTTCGAACAGGGACGCAATCCGTTGCTCATCATGCTGGATGGAATAACCGATGTCCGAAACTTTGGTGCCATTGCCCGTACTTGTGAATGTGCCGGAGTGGATGCCGTCATCATACCTGCCAAGAACAGTGTCAGTGTCAATGCCGATGCTATCAAGACTTCAGCCGGAGCTTTGCACAAACTTCCTGTGTGTCGTGAAGCCAACTTGACCCAAACCATCAAGTTCTTGAAGGATAGCGGTTTCAAGATTGTCGCTGCCACCGAAAAGGGAGACTATGACTATAGCAAGGCCAACTATATGGACCCCACTTGCATCATCATGGGTGCTGAAGACACGGGCGTACCCTATGAGCACCTCGCTTTGTGCGATGAATGGATTAAGATTCCGATGCAGGGCACTATCGAATCTTTGAATGTTTCGGTTGCTGCCGGCATTCTGATATACGAAGCCATCAAACAACGTGGATTCAATTGATTACTTGAAAACAAACAAAGAAAATGAAAAAGATATTTTGGATATTCATGGTATGTGTCAGCATGCAGACACTCCATGCACAGACACCCAAATGGGCGGAGAATGCAAGAAAAGCCATTTTTTCAATCATTACCTACGATAAGAACGATAAAATCAAGAGTACTGGCAACGGCTTCTATATCGACAAGGCCGGTATTGCCCTCTCCGATTATAGTCTTTTCGATGGTGCGGAAAGAGCTACTGTCATCAATGGCGATGGTACGCAAAAGGAAGTGCTTCACATATTGGGCGCAAATACCTTATATGATGTAATTAAATTCGACACCCAAGCTGACAAGAAACAAAGTTTCCTGCCTATTGCAACCACTCCGGCCAAAGTAGGGGATTTGGTTTTCCTCATGCCCTACTCCACACAAAAGTCAAGCACCATGCAAAGTGGCAGAATTCTTCAAGTGGACTCTATAGGTAATAATTCCTTCTATTACACCATTGAAATGAAGACCACCGACAAGACCATCAGTTGTCCGATTATGAATAGCAATGGCGAGGTTCTCGGTATGATACAGAAGAATGCGTCCGAGGATTCGAAGGAAAGCTATGCCATCGGAGCCAGCTTCGGTGCGTCATTGGTTATCAATGCCATCACTGCGACTCAGACAAATCTCAATAGCATTGGCATCAAGAAAGGATTGCCCGATACAGAAGAAGATGCATTGGTGTATCTCTTTTACATTGAATCGACTGAGATGACTCGTGAAGCGCATCTGGAAATCCTCAATGACTTCATTGAAAAATTCCCTAATAACTCCGACGGTTATTTGCGCAGAGCCATCTTCTACATGACATCCAACAATGAAGAGGAATCACAACTTGCTGAAAAGGATTTTGAAAAGTCCATCAAGATGACCGAAGACAACGAAAAGGATTGGGTGTATTACCAAGTTTCCAATGCCATTTATAACTATGTGCTGTCTCAGGATGAAAAGGATGATGACTCGAAGTGGTCCTATGAACGCGCACTTGAGAACATCAAAACCGCTTTGGAAGCCGGTGAAAAGCCTTTGTATGTCAAGCTTGAAGGCGACATCCATTTTGCTATGCACAATTTTGCCGATGCATTGAACTGTTATGAAAAAGTCAACCAATCCGAACTGGCTTCGGCATCGACTTTCTATTCTGCAGCCAAGACCAAACATTTGATGGAAGGTTCAGACATTCGTGAAGTCATTGCATTGATGGACAGTGCTATCGCTACTTTCCATAAGCCTTACATTCAAGAGGCAGCACCCTACTTCTATGAACGTGCCGCCTTGCATGTAGAAGCCAAGAAGTATCGTGAAGCAGTGGCCGATTACAATACTTTCCACGACATTGTGGATGGCAATGTAAATGCCCTCTTCTATTACCAGCGCGAGCAGGCCGAAATGCAGTGCCGCATGTACCAACAAGCGATTAACGACATCAATCGGGCGGTTGAAATGGAACCGAACGACATTGATTACTGGTTGGAAAAAGGAACTATCCATTTGCGTGTCAACCAACATGATGAAGCGGAAAAGGCATTCCGTAAGGCGGTTGAAATAGATGGCCAGTCGGGTACCGCATACCGCATGTTAGGCTATTGCTTTGCATTGCAAAAGAAGACTGACGAAGCTTGTTCTTATTTACAGAAGGCAAAGGAACTGGGCGACACAGTGGTCGACACACTAATTGAGAAGTATTGCAAGTAATACTATAATAAATAAGCAAACTTCTTCAAAATACACTTTTCATCCGCTGATGACGCAAATAACGCAGATTTATCATTTAATTAAATGGTTATCTGCGTAATCTGTGAATTCTGCGGATGAAAAATTATAAGTGGAATTTAGATACATCCACTTTCCTTTTATTCCTTTATCGTTATTATCCATGCTTGGGTGGTAACAGGTGTTATGGCAAATCGTTGGTCAATGCGCTCCCCTACGAGCCACACTATTTGTCCTTCACAACAAGCTACACACTGCCTTTCCTTCTGGAAGAGTGAGAACTTGCGGTCGGTCAGATAATCGCTGACCAGTTTCTTACCTTTCATGCCTAATGGCACAAACTTGTCCCCTATTTCCCACAAACGGACTTCCAGCGGTGTCTTTACTTTGGATGCATCCAAACAAGCCATCCGTTTGTCGGGAGGGATGTTGAAAGAAGGCGTGATGTCCACCAGTTCGTAGGTCAATGTCGGCATTTGAAGGTCTTCTTCCTTTTTCCGAATCATTAGATAATCCCTGTCACGCAATACTTCGTAGTCAGATGATACGAATTTTCGACCGCTATGACCTTCCAGACTTTGGTAGATATCGGTCACCTGACTCGAATTGAAGCCTAAAGGCGAAAGAATCTCATGTAACAACGACATAGGAGCCACTTCTTGCAGC
Organism: Bacteroidaceae bacterium; assembly: GCA_017503235.1. GTDB lineage: Bacteria > Bacteroidota > Bacteroidia > Bacteroidales > Bacteroidaceae > Phocaeicola. The sequence goes on from JAFVTL010000086.1 coordinate 32,692, forward strand.
AACGAATGAATATAGATACAATCCATGTCCTCCTGTTGGCTCATCACCCGTTTCATAGCCTCCTGACGTTCCTGATGATATACCTCAGCCACCTCATCCAGATAACTTCCCGAGGCCGAAATGCTTTCCAGAACCGAAGGGTTGATGGTTTGGAGCATAGGAATAACCTCCAGCCTGATTTTGTTGCGCGTATAGTCATTCTGCAGATTGGTACTGTCCGTGACGAAAGGCTGACCAATGTGTTGCAAATAGTCCAGGATTGACTCGCGGCTCTCCTCCAACAAAGGACGGATGACTGATTCATTCTTTGCTCGGATACCTCTCAATCCATCGATACCTGTACCACGAATCAGATTCAACAGAATGGTCTCCACACTGTCATCCCGATGATGGGCAACCGCAATGGCACAAGCACCCACTTCTTTCCTCAACTCCTCAAACCATTGGTAGCGCAATTCGCGTGCAGCCATCTCGATGGAGATACCTTGACTGGATGCGTAATCCGTTGTATTGAAGTGTTTTGTATGTAAAGTAATGCTCTGACGCTTGCACAAATCCTTTACAAACCCTTCGTCGCGGTCGGACTCCTCTCCCCTCAGATGGAAATTGCAATGAGCGGCAATACAACGATAGCCCAAGGCTGACAGTACACTTAACAATGCTACTGAATCGGCCCCTCCACTCAATGCAACCAGCACCTTCTGACCGGGTAAGAGCAGCTTCTTACATTCTATGTATTTTTGAACACGATGCTTGAACATGTTGCAAATATAATGCATCTTTCACGAAGAATACCTATTTCTTGCTATTTAAAAAGCGTCTAAATATCTTGTAAGGCAGGATGTAAAACATTATCTTTGCACCAAAATTAAGCGAAAAGTATGCGATTGTCAGAATTAAAGACGGGTGAAAAGGGTGTCATCGTCAAGGTATTGGGCCACGGCGGTTTCCGCAAGCGCATTGTGGAAATGGGCTTCATCAAAGGAAAAACGGTGAAGGTTCTGCTGAATGCCCCATTGAAAGACCCCATTAAATACGAGATTCTGAATTACGAAATCTCCCTCCGTCGTCAGGAGGCAGAAATGATTGAAGTCATCGGCGAGGAAGAACTCCAACAGACATCGCAAGCATATCATGGTGCTTTGACCGAAGAAGTGTCGCTCTCCGAGAAAGAAAATGACATGTTGAAACTGGCGAAAGGCAAGCGCCGCACCATTAATGTGGCTTTGGTGGGCAATCCAAATTGTGGAAAGACCAGTATTTTCAACGTTGCATCCGGTTCGCATGAGCATGTGGGCAACTATAGCGGAGTGACCATCGACGCCAAAGAAGGATTCTTTGAATTCCAAGGCTATCACTTCAAACTGGTTGATTTGCCCGGTACCTATTCCCTTTCGACTTATAGCCCTGAAGAAATCTATGTGCGCAAGCACATCATCGAAGAAACCCCCGATGTCATAGTCAACGTGGTGGATGCCGCCAATCTGGAGCGCAACCTCTACCTTACCACCCAGCTCATCGACATGAACGTGCGTATGGTGATTGCCCTCAATATGTACGACGAACTGGAAAGCAGCGGCAACAAGCTCGATTATGAAAAGCTGAGCAGCCTTTTTGGTATCCCGATGATTCCTACGGTAGGGAGAAACGGTACCGGCATTGAGAAACTGTTCCATACCATTATCGACATCTACGAAGGTTCCGATTTCATTACCCAGAAGATTGGCAAACAGGAACGTTCGGAGGTGATGGAAGATTTGGAGAACTGGCATAAGCACGCATCCCCAGTCCATCAGGAAGGTGACCACCTGTTCTTCCGTCATATCCACATCAATCACGGACCGCTGTTGGAAGCAAGCATCGAGGAAGTGAAGAAAGCGATAGCCCATAACGAAGAAATCCGTCACCGCTATTCCACCCGTTTCCTTGCCATCAAACTTCTTGAGAACGACCGCGACATTGAAAACTTCGTCCGCCAACTGCCCAATGCAAAGGACATCCTGTCCATCCGCGACAAGGAAGCCCTTTCGATAGCCAAGGCCATGAACGAAGATAGCGAACAAGCCATCACTGACGCCAAATATGGATTCATCAGCGGTGCCTTGAAGGAAACCTATACGGACAATCATCTGGAAAAGGAACAGACCACCAAGGTGATTGACAGCATTGTCACCCATCGCATTTGGGGATACCCCATCTTCTTCCTCTTCATGTACATCATGTTTGAGTGTACCTTCGTACTGGGCGAATACCCCATGATGGGCATCGATTGGCTGGTACAGCAAGTGGGCGACCTGATAAAGTCCACCATGAGCGAAGGCCCTTTGAAGGACATGATTGTGGACGGCATCATCGGCGGTGTTGGCGGAGTCATCGTATTCCTTCCCAACATCCTGATACTCTATTTCTTCATCTCGTTGATGGAAGACTCGGGATACATGGCCCGTGCTGCGTTCATCATGGACAAGATTATGCATCGCATGGGGTTGCACGGCAAGTCCTTCATCCCTCTGATTATGGGATTCGGCTGCAACGTACCTGCCATCATGGCCAGCCGCACCATTGAAGACCGCAAATGCCGGCTCATCACCATGCTGGTCAATCCGCTGATGTCGTGCAGCGCCCGTCTGCCCATCTATCTGGTGATGGTCGCCGCCTTCTTCCCCCATACGGCCAGTCTCGTCCTTTTAAGCATCTATGCCACCGGCATTCTGTTGGCGGTTGTCATGGCACGCCTTTTTGCCAAGTTCCTGGTGAAAGGGGAAGACACCCCGTTCGTGATGGAACTGCCCCCCTACCGTATGCCTACCTTCAAGTCCATCATCCGTCATACATGGGACAAGGGAGCACAGTATCTGAAGAAGATGGGAGGCATCATCATGGTGGCATCTATTCTCATCTGGTTCCTCGGATATTATCCCAATCACGATGCCTATTCCGACACCGCCCAACAACAGGAACATTCCTACATCGGCCAGATTGGCAAAGCCATCGAACCCGTCATCGAACCTTTGGGCTTTGACTGGAAACTCGGCATCGGTCTCCTTTCCGGTGTGGGAGCCAAGGAACTTGTGGTCAGCACACTGGGTGTACTCTATACCAATGAAGAAGATTTGGATAGCGTCAACCTCTCCGACCGCATCCCCATCACTCCCGTTGTTGCATTGGCCTACATGCTGTTTGTGCTCATCTATTTCCCCTGCGTAGCCACCCTTGCCGCCATCAAGCAAGAGTCCGGCAGTTGGAAATGGGCCATCTTTGCCGCTTTCTATACTACGGCACTGGCATGGATTGTGGCCTTTGTCGTGAACCAAGTGGGACATCTCATTTGTTAAACCAACCATTCACAGAAAATAGTTTGCCATGCAGGAAATAATCGTTTGGATAGTCGTCATCGCTTGCCTGTTGCTGTTCATCAGGGCTATCATTCAGTATTTCAAGCGCATAAAGGAGAAAGTCAATCCTTGCGAAGGTTGTAGCGGTTGTTGTGCATCCAAGAAAAAACCAGATGAATGCACAAAAATCCTTTAGAAAGTTTGGCAGTTACGAAAATAGTTGTACCTTTGCATCCGCAATCAGGAAGCACATTGACTTCATAATTGGTTCCTTGGATGAGTGGCTTAGTCAGCGGTCTGCAAAACCGTGTACGGCGGTTCGAATCCGCCAGGAACCTCGAAGAAAGGAAGTTTGGGTGAGTGGCTGAAACCACCAGTTTGCTAAACTGACGTACGGGTTACCGTACCGGGGGTTCGAATCCCCCAGCTTCCGCTTCATAGTCAAGTCAGTTTTGGGGCGCTGTTAGAGTGATCTAATGGCGCTCTTTCTTTTACTTCACTTTCAGCACAATCACTTCGTCCAAGTTGGTGGTGTATTGTTGTGAGATATATTCCCTTTTCAGGCTCCATCCCTTCTCGTTTCCTTGAACGGCCACACGTATCTTGTTATGTCCGCTCTTCCGATTGATGGTCTCGATAGCTTTCGCCAGTGCCGCCTGCTTTTCGCGGTTCACCGTGTCAAACAAATTGCCTTGCACCGCATTGTCCCGACTTATTCCCCACACTATCACACCAGCCTTCTTGTAGTAATAGCTGTCGCCCTCCTTCCAGTCATTCCGAAGCATCTTGACAGCCGTCGATACCAATTCCTGATGGTCATTGGTCGGCACCACCATGTCGGTTGTGCGATGAATGTAGCTATGCGGCACATCCTCACGGAAGCGGCTGGTATATGCAAAAACGGTGATGGAAGAACATACGGTGTGCTGCTCGCGGAGCTTGCGGGCACATTGAGCAGCAAAATTAGCCACCGCCTCCTCTACATCCGCCAAGCGGTTCAGTCCCTTCTCGGCAAAGGAACGGCTGGTGCAAACGGACTGCTTGTGTGGCAGTTCCTCGATGGAGATACAGCTCTCCCCATTCAGTTCCTTCCACGTGCGCACCCCCGTAACGGTCAGTTCCCGCCTTATCCACGACTCACTCTTCTGTGTCAAGTCCCACGCCGTGCGAATGCCGTGATAGTGCAGCTTCTCCACACTTCGATAGCCGATACCCCACACATCCTCGACCGGGAACAGCTTCAGCGCCTTCACCCGCTTCTCCTCCGTATCTATCAGGCACACACCTTCGTAACCCTTATGCTTCTTGGCGAATTTGCTGGCCATCTTTGCCAAGGTCTTTGTTGGAGCGATGCCCAGCGAAATGGGTATTCCCGTACCTTTGTGAATGTGGCGTACCATCCTCCGGCAATACGCCGTCAGCTGTTCCGGCGTTCCCATCCCACTCAAGTCGAGGAATGCCTCGTCGATGGAATACACATCTATTTGGGGGGCATATTGTGAAAGCAGCGACATCACCCGTCGCGACATATCACCATACAAGTTGTAGTTGGATGAAAATACAGCCACGTTGTTCTGTTCGAGTTTCTCCTTCACCTGATAGAACACCTCGCCCATCTTGATGCCAAGTGCCTTGCTTTCCTCCGAACGTGCTATGACGCACCCGTCGTTGTTCGACAACACGACGACCGGTTTCCCTGTCAAGTCGGGATGAAACACCCGCTCGCAGGAGCAGTAGAAGTTGTTGCAATCAGCCAGGCCGAACAGTTCCATGCTGTCAGAATTTGTGGAAACGCTTGATGGCTGCCGTAATGACACCCCACACCATAAAGTCGTTCTCCTCCGTCACCTTAATGGGTTGGTATTTCTTGTTCGCCGGTATGAGCCACGCACATCGGTTGGCTTCGTCCAGCTGGAACTGCTTCAGTGTGAATTCCCCATCGATGTAAGCCGCTACATAGTCCCCGTTCTTCGCTTCCAGCGACTTGTCTATAACCACCAGGTCGCCGTCCGATATTCCGATGTCGGCCAACGAATCACCTGCCACTCGGGCATAGAAAGTCGTCTCGGTGTGGCGTATTAAGGTCTTGTTCAAATCGATGGATTCCGTCAGATAGTCCTGTGCCGGACTTGGAAATCCCGCCTTGATGCCTCCGTCGGCATACGGAAGGTTCAGTTCCGTCGAGAGGTCGGCACTGTAGATATGTAGTTTCACTTCTTCGTTCATGCTTGCAAAGATAGTGTAAGTTTGGAGAATTCTGAGGAGAATGGTTGGATTATTAGGAGGTGGGCAGTACACTTTATATTATAATTGTCAGAATTTTATTGCATATTATTTGGTTAATTAATATAACTAATTTAGATTTGCACTAATTCTCGTCGGAGAAGGTTATTTTATTGAAGTGAGCGTTTAAGATATATTATCCTATATAGGAATTCTGGACAAATTTCTACGATTACGGATGATAAACAAGAACGCTCACGCTATGGTTGTATATACATTAATGTTATATACCTAATGAGCGTGAGCAATTGTTTGTTACGTAATCAAGGCAAGTCCAGAAGCCTCTATATAGTAACATTCGATTAGCTTACGCTTTTTTATGTATTTATCAGTTTAAACGTTAATTGGCAATATTGCACATAATATAAATTGTTTGTACTATGAATGAAAAAGTTCAAGAAATCATCAACAAGATGAAAGAAGAAGAGATTAGATTAAGAGAAGAGAAAAAAAATAATCATCTTATATCTCTTGGCCTAATCGATGAAGAGAAAAGTTTCAAAAGTAAAAAATACATTGAAAAATGGGATGGTACACAAAAATGTCATTGGGACAAAGATAAACAAAGCTACTATATAGAAACTGAAATCAAAACACCAATGAAAGTTACCGATGAAGAATATCAAGAAATACTCAAATATTCAACTTTTGTAGAAGAAAAAGAAGAAAAAAGAGAAATTAATACTACTTGGGCAACCGCAATAAAAACGATAGCCAATATTCTATTTGTTGTTAATATTTTGGGAGGTATTATTTTAGCTATTGTATTAGATGAAGATTTTGCTTGGATATCAATTGTTTCTGCCATATCATACTGTGTATTATATTATCCATTAATTATGGGATTCTCAAAAATTGTTGCAGTTTCCGAGATAAAACTACAACAATAATTCAATCATATATCAGCTTTGAAAGAACAATAAAGACTGTTAAGTTCTTTCTCATATAATAAACAGATTGAGGATGCATCATCACATCCTCAATCTGTTTATTTCTTACTTCAGCAACTCAAAAACCCCATTCTGAACACGGATAGCCAACTTGTATCGGTTCAGCAATTTACCTAAATATCGGTCGGCTGTCTTTTCGCATACACCACACTCTCCTGCTGCTTTCAAGTATTCCTGGCGAGTAAATCGCTTGTTCAGCTTTTCCAAAATCGTTTTTTCTGCAAAGTTCATTCCTTCTGCCGGAGCCGTGTAATGCTTCTGCGGATGGTTCAACAAGTTGGTATAGACCGAAGTGGCATGGCTAATCAAAACATTGGATATCTCCATGGCGATGCGGAAATCACGATCATCGCATTCCAAAGTTTCTAATGTAGTGATGTCAACATCTTCCCTATCAGCCAGACGTATTCCACTGAGAGTTTGGGCGATGCGATTGATTATCAAGCCCAAGCGACGAACCGTTGCTACAATATCATCACCCAGAAAAGAATGTTGTTCTTCCTGCATACCCTCAAAAGTTGAATTGAACTCCTTTTGTTGATGAGGTTGGAATTTGAAGAGTAACGGAGTCTTGCGTTTGCTTAAAGGAATATATACACGCTCGTAAAACACTTTGCCAATCTCTTCATAAACCTCTTCTAGAGTTTGTGCTCCCTCAGCAAATACATCTGCCCACATGAGCTCTTGCAGCATTTCCAGAAAGGCGATTCTACTGAAAGTCCCATTGTCTGTCGTGGGAATCAAATTGCTAACTTGGTCGGCCGTGCCACTAATCAGCATCGAAAGACAGGGTTCGGATACAGTCACACGCTCCTTTGGTGAACGTCTTCGGTAAGAAATGGTTTCATGCTGGAAAGCCTTTCGCCATCCCACCGACCAGTCTCCCCACTCTTTGTTTTGACAAGCCAGTGCAAGTGTATCGCCTTCGGTATCGAACATGATGGAACCGGTTTCCTGATTCTCCGCCAATGTTTCATACATAGCCGTTGCACTGGAATTGGCTGCAACATAGAGTGTCCTTTCGATTGGTTCCTTAGGCTCAGGAATCGGCTTGGCTCCTTTCGTATGCTTTTGTGCTTCGTATTCGGCTTTCTTCTGTTCATACTCAGCAAAAGCTCGAGCGTTAGCTGAACGAATGGCAGCTTCCACCGGTTCAATCAGTTTCTTCAAAAAGGGTAAATCACCCTTCATGCTGGCAGCCGAAGCCACAATGAATAAAAAGAAATTGGCCCGATATTTACGACGATGATAACGACTGTAGTAATTGGGAAAGATGGTGGAGAACATGACCATCGCTCCAAGAAGCATCATGTCCAAATAGTCATTGCTGCCACCAATTCGATAGATACGTCGAAGCAATTCCGGGCAGTCCTCCACCAGCACTTTATCGCTGAACGTAGGTCTTAATTGACGAACAACGGACTCCATTTCCCCACATTCCTCAAATTGCGGAATCTGCGTAAAGCGCTGCGAAGTACTGAATTGACGGGCAATGGCACTGATGTCGATACCTGATTCCTTCGCTGCATGGAAGAGGGAATTGTAAGTAATACCACTTCCGCGGGCATTGAGACAGGCATCGTACTGCTTGTCGCACACATTAGGGTCGTAGTCGGGATTCAAGGCCGAAAGGCGATGAAAGTAATCACGCCCCTGATTACCCATACCATCCGCTAATGCGAAGCCGATATTACGCCATCGTTCATAGCCCTGCGTCAAGTCGAGATGGCGCCTTTCAGCTTCCTCTACCAATGCCCTGACCTGTGGGAAGAGGTCGGTAGTAGGCAGTGCGGCACGTGTGGCCGCAACTGCTTGGTTATTCACTTGGCTGCTCTTATTTTCCTTCTTGGCAGCCTTTGCTTTTTCGCTCCATTGAGCGTAATCAAAATTTTTTGATTCTGACATTTCTTAAAATAGTTAAGTTAAACAATCTGTTCTAATATTTCTTTGCAAGCATAGCACTCAGGGTCATAAGGCAAGAAGCATGTTCTGCTGACATTGATACATGCTGGGTCGGCGACCAAACCGTAGGTTTCTTTCAGGTAGTATGCAATGGCTTCGAAACAGGCCCGATGACCCCCTTGTGAGATGTCAATGGGAATGACCCATTTCAATCCGTTTCCGCTTGGTGATGTAAATAATATTAAGGTATAGAAGAAGGGGTCGAGGATGAGTTTGGCAGACACTTCGCGAATGTCTTCGTCCAGGTGATCCAAGTCGATGCAGATGTATCCGCTGTGATGCTTCAGTCCGTCGTCCGAATTGAAGTAGAACACTCCGGACATTCGTACATGCTCGAAGTTCTTCATCTTGAACTGACGTGCATCGTCTTCGTTTTCGATACTTCGCAGATGCAAGGTGACTTCCTTGTATTCTTCACTCCTTATTATCTTACATACATCCACAAGGCTCATCCGGTCTTTCTCATACTTCTGAAAGACTGACTTGCCGTAATGGCTGATGCTTTTGGTTGTAACTTTGTAATCGTCCATATTCTAATTTATTATATGGGTTCAACATTAAATTATATTCACGTGAAAAGTCAGGATTCAGCTAGCATTTCCTTTTACTTTTCGATGCAAAACTAATACATCTTATCTTCTTAAAAATGAGCGTGTAAAATCGGTAGATTAAAGCATTTTTGATTTAAGAATCGAGTTTTGGAATCTGTTATTTCTGAGTTTTGGAATAGTTAGTATTACCCATTCCAAAACTCACTGCCGATTTGGGAATACATACGTTACTAATTCCAAAACTTTTCAATTCACTTCCAATTATTTCCATTATTTGGAATTGTATAATGTAAACTGGCTTTACAAAACGCACAAAAAAAGGATCGTCATTTCTGACAATCCCAAAACTTATTTTACTATTTATCAAATTAAGCAACAACTTCATCTTTTTGCTTATTCTTTTTAACGATGTCGTTTAGTTTCTCTTCAAATAATTTATACTCTCTTTCCTTCCAACCATCGAAGGCATTGTATACAGCATTGTCTCCAATAGGTTTATATTTACCCTTATAAGTATCTTTAAAATATTTCATAAACAGACCTTTTCTTTTATCTTCATTAGTTATTCCACTCCATTTCATGAGCATTGCCACCGCTTCACCTTTCAGCCTATACCTTTTATCTTTATTATCAATACTACCCTTTGGTTCCATCTCATCAAAATGTTGAATACCCAATCGTACTCTATTGATAATTTCCCAATCCTTCTTCCATAGTTTATCTTCCAATGGATGTAATTTCTCCTTACGCGCTTTATAAACATTGTCTTGTATAACAAAGTCATTAAATTCACTTTCTGTTTGAGTATGGAAACAATTAGCTAAAAATGCAGATATGTCTTTTGTTTCATTCAGTTCTATAACCTTTTGATCAGTAACCTGAAAGGCATCAAGTTTATTAAAACTTTCAATGGTTACTTTAGATGATTTTAGAACTTGCTCATAACATTCATCATAAATGGCAGACAATTTTGAAGGGTTTTTTCGTATACGCGCTTCCTGCCGTATTACCTTCCTGCATAATACAAGTACAGCCCTAACATCTACAAAGAAGTCTAAAGTTGCTTCACACAAATCAGATACAATAGGAGTAACAATGTTTGTTTCAACAAAAGGTATAAATCTCTGATAATACATGGATGTCAACACTGAAACTTTATAAGCTGGAAGTTGCATCTGTTTTCCATGCATCCTTATTTTCATTTTATTGGAAAAAGTCAAAAAGACTCTCATGGACTCTTTCAAAGTTTCCTGTATCTTTGAAAAGAGATTTTCAACAGTGCTAAAACATTGGTTATTGTCGGTTGCCCATTTCTTGTTGAAATCTTTAGAAAATTCCTTTAAAGAAAAATGTTCTTCTTTTAACTTGGAATGGTATGTTCCTATTTTCAGAATGAATTTTTGGACTTTCACTTCTGACCAACCATCTTCAAAAGCAAAAGACATAATTTTTTGCTGATCAATGTTAGTTATTGCATCCAACAGCTCATTAAGAGTCTTGTAAGAATGCTCTACACATGTATCGTCTAGTCTATAGTCTCCCATTTTTAATAATTTATTTTTTCCAAAAATAAGAAAATCAAACATTCTATGCAATTAATTGATATAAAGTTTATTGAAAATTGTCCAATTTGGTGAAAAATGTCTGAAATAAAGAGGTAAATTATTTTCGCACATTCCCCAAAATGAGTAAAACGAGAAAGACACATACTTATCCTATCCCCTTAAGATGTATATCTTTCAAGCATAAGATGTATCATCTTATCACCCGAAGATACGGATGGAAAATCAGAAAAAAATATTTAGAAAAATTAGTGAATATTTTTATGTAAATACTTGTATTTCAGTGAAAAAAGTTGTATATTTGTATAGTTGGAAGAAGGGACGAAGACAGGCGCCGGTCCAAGGAACTGAGGCCAACAAAAGAGAATTTTTAACACAATTATTAAACACAAAAACTAAACTAGTATGATTGATTATTCTGTTTCAGCCCGTCCTAATCCTATCAAGAAGGATGAAGACCCATTGTTCTACGCAAGTCCGCAAGTCAGCGAAATCATTTCACTCGACAAGTTCTGCCGACACATTTCGGAACATAACTCAAAGTACAACCGTGCCGACATCATGGCGGTACTCACCCAGTCGGTGGACTGTCTTCGTGAGATGTTGCTCGATGGCAAGAAGGTGTTGCTCGGCGATTTGGGATCGTTTACCATCGGACTCAACTCGAGAGGAGCCATCACCTCCGATTCGTTCAACCCGAATGTTCATATCAAGCGTGTCCACGTAAACTGGTCGCCGGGTGAAGCATTCAGCGAACTGATTAAGATGGTGGAATGGAACTTGGTAGCCAACCGTCGTGCCCAACAACTCTTGTTGAAGGCGGTGAAGAACGGAGACACTACAGTGGACATCTCTAACCCGGATGAAGAAGGTGCTGGGGATGAAGTAGGTGCAGAAGATTGATGGTTCACTCGCCGTTTATCGGGAAACGACATTCGGTGAAAGGTAAAGGAAGGCCTCGGGGAATTGGTTTCCCGGGGCTTTTTTGTAAACGCAGAGACACGAAAAATCTTCCCACCCACCTATTGCCTACTCGCAAATTATTACTTATATTTGTAGCAATTATAAATAATTGTTACCATGAAAAAGACATTCGCAAGACTGATGGCCCTCTCGGCCTTCACATTGATGTCGGGCAGTGCCATGGCACAAAACCCTATCATTCAGACCATGTTCAGCCCCGACCCCGCTCCTTTTGTATATAATGACACGGTGTTCCTGTTCGTTGGCCACGACGAGGATGATGCGCAATACTTCAGCATGAAGGACTGGGTGCTCTATTCCACCGACGACATGGTGAACTGGACTTACCGCGGCACTCAAATCTCGACCGCCACTTTCGAATGGGCGAAGCAGGGCGACCGTGCATGGGCCAGTCAGGGCGTGGAACGCAACGGAAAATGGTACTGGTACGTATGCTGCAACACCAACGAAGGGGGTGACGCCTTGGCCATCGCCGTAGCCGATTCGCCTACGGGACCTTGGAAGGATGCCATCGGAAAGCCATTGGCGGAGGGTTTCGGATTCATCGACCCTACCGTTTTCATTGACGACGACGGACGCGCTTACCTCTTCTGGGGGAACAAGGGCTTGTGGTATGGCGAACTGAACGACGACATGATTTCATTCAAGAACGGATACCAGGAAGTGCCGGGCTATCGCGACCCGAAATCGTTCGGCGAGCTGCAGTCAAAGATGAACTGGGCGAAGGGACGCAACGAGATGATGACGCAATACGAAGAGGGTCCGTGGCTGATGAAGCGCAACGGTGTGTATATCCTCTCCTATCCGGCTGGCGGAGTACCCGAACACATGGCTTACTCCACCGCTCCGACCATCAACGGTCCGTGGACCTATCGCGGAAGAATCATGAATGAATCGGAAAACTGCTTCACCATCCATGGCGGAAACATCGAGTTCAAGGGTCGTCACTTCATGTTCTATCACAACGGAACATTGCCCAACGGCGAAGGATTCCGTCGCGCTGCGTGCGTGGAAGAGTTCCAGTTCAATGAAGACGGCTCGTTCCCGTTCATTCCTTTCACCAAGGAAGGCATCCGCAAGCCGGTCAAGAACCTGAATCCTTACAAGCGCACGGAGGCTGAAACCATCGCTTATTCCTACGGCTTGAAGACCGACCGTCGTCCGGGTACCGACCACTTCATCACAAACGTCCATACGGGCGACTGGATTAAGGTGCGTTCGGTGGACTTTGGCGAACAGAAGCCTTCACAATTCATCGCTTCGGCAGCCAGTGCAGGCAAAGGGGGCATGATTGAAGTGCGACTCGACAACCTGAACGGAGATGTCATTGCAACGGTGCAAGTGCCGTCTACCGGTGGCGAAGAGGCATGGAAGACCATTGAAGCGAAGATTCGTTCACGCAAGCCAATCACGGGTGTACACGATGTCTATTTCCTCTTCCGTGGAGGTGACAAGGAATTGTTCAACTTTGACTGGTGGTGTTTCAAGTAAGGAATATTTTTCAACAACATGATGGACGTATGAAAAGATTCAATCCGTTTATAATCGCTTTTTCGGTTGTTTTTGTACTTCTATATCTTGATTATATGTTTGACATCCTGGCATCAAACTGGAGGTCTTATTTTTACCAAGTAGAAATCATGATGTTGATGGTTTATTATTTCGGGTTGTTGAAAAAGAAGTAAGCCGATACCTAACTCTTCAATATATAAACCAGCGAAGCGGCACTTGCATCCCATGTGAGTGTCGCTTCTTTTTGGGATATAAAACAAAACGGTTCCATTCGAAATCACTTCGGAGGAACCATTCCAATAACTAATAACTAACTAATTGTGGTTTACGTAATTCTTTTATGACTTTCATTTACTGATGCAAAGATAGAAAGCTTGTTCCAAGTACGCAATCACCATAATTAGGTAATTTTTTCATGCGGATGGGATGTTTTACCACAGAGTACACAGAGTTACACGGAGTTTATAATTATTCATCCGCAGATATCGCGGATAACGCGGATTTTTAATCTTACCATGCGGATGTTACAACGCCTTTCCTACTATCCTAATCCCACCATGTGACCACCGTTCGACCCATCCCCCAATCTAGGTATTACAGATTGAGTTTCACCTCGCTGATGTCCACCAGTTTGTTGACAATGGCATAGATGGTGAGCAGCGTCGACGAATGAATCTGCAACTTGCGGGCAATGTTACGGCGATGCGTGATGACCGTATGGATGGAGATGAACAGCTCCTCGGCAATCTCCTTGTTGGACATGCCCTTCACGACGCAGCAGATGACCTCCTTCTCGCGTTGGCTGAGCTGTGAGCCCGTCATTTCTGTATCCTCTTCGGGTTCCTCGACCAAAGGCTTCTTCACCTCGCACACCTTCGTCGCATCCAGTCGCTTTTCCAGTTGGTAGACAGCCGGGACGAACAGCCTATCCTCCACTTGACCGTGTGAGGCCAGTTCCTGTTCGCACGTAAAGATGTCGAACAAGACCGCATTCATCACATAGCCATTGCCACGAGGCGGATAGAACTTGATGATGATGTTCTTCAGCTCGGCCAGCTTGGCATCCACCTGGTCGTGGTCGCGGGCAAACATGGAGATGCTGTAGTCGGGGTTCTTGCGCCCTTCGAGCAGCGAGTTGACATACTGGAACACGTCCATGTCCTCATAGTCCATGTGCTTGCGAACCTCGTTGACAAACGAGTCGAAGTATTTCAGAATGAGATAGGCCACTTCATTCTCGGTGGAGCAGTCGATGGCCTCAATGAGCTTGCGACGGATGTTCGGCAACTGGAAGTCGAGAAAATAATGGTGTGACTGCTTCAGATAGTCCATCAACGCCGGTACAGAGATGCCTGCCAAGTCGGTGGACGCTTCCTTCGGATGAGCCACAAAGTTGACTACCGCCAAGAAGGTCTCACCATGCACCTGATTGGCCTCGCACCACTCCTCCACCGTGTTGTCGGCAAAGCCTAGGGGCAGTCCGAAGCGGCTCATCACCTGCAACAAGCTGTAGTTGTCGCAGATGATGTCGCTCAATTTGTCCGTTGTACAATATAGGTTGTTGCTCATAACTTAATACACTTCTACTTTGGCAGCGGCAGCCTTGCACTTGTCGCGCAAAGCATCGAGGTCGCTTCCGTTCGGAGCATAGCACACCACGACTCCCATGCGGCGGTTCACCTTTGTAAACGGCTTGCCGAAAAGGCGCAGATAGGTGTTGGTTTCCTTGCATACCTCTTCTTCACCCCGGTAGCGTGGAGCTTCCTTGCTGGCAATGGGCGAAAGGATGACGGCGCTGGCGCCCATGCGTTCCTGGGTGATTTCGGGGATAGGCAGACCGAGCACAGCACGACAATGGAGTTCGAACTCGTTCAGATTCTGAGTGCCGGCCAGAGTCACCATGCCCGTATCGTGCGGACGCGGTGAAAGTTCGCTGAAGTACACGCCGTTTTCGTTGCTCAAGAAAAATTCCACCCCCCAGATACCGGCTCCGGTCAAGGCTTCAGTCACCTTGGCAGCCATGCGTTGGGCTTCCTTCAAATGTTCGGGGCTGATAGCAGCCGGCTGAAAGCTTTCGCGGTAGTCGCCACTCTTCTGCACATGGCCGATGGGCGGACAGAACAACGTAGGACCATGCTGCTGGGTGACGGTCAGCAAGGTGATTTCGCTGTCGAAGTTGATGAACTCTTCGATGATGAGTTCCTTGATGTCACCACGGCTGCCTTCACAACCATACGTCCAAGCATGTTCCAGGTCGTCGGCACTCTTCACCAGTGACTGCCCCTTGCCCGATGAGGACATCAGCGGCTTCACCACGCACGGGAATCCCACTTCCTTGGCAGCTTCCTTCAGCTCTTCCAACGATTTGGCATAGAAGTATTTGGCGGTCTTCAGTCCCAATTCCTTGGCAGCGAGGTCGCGGATGGCCTTGCGGTTCATGGTGTAGTTCACCGCCTTGGCACTGGGCACCACCTGAATGCCTTGCTTTTCGAACTCATACAGGCGTTCGGTGCGGATAGCTTCAATCTCCGGCACAATGATGTCCGGCTGATGCTTCTTTACGGCAGCTTCGAGCGCATCACCATCCAGCATGCTGAACACTTCACATTCATCGGCCACTTGCATGGCGGGAGCACCGGCATACGAGTCGCAAGCCACTACATACTGTCCCTTACGTTGGGCGGCAATGACAAATTCCTTGCCCAATTCACCCGAGCCTAATAATAAAATCTTCTTGGTCATAGTTATCTAAGTTTAAAAATTATTCATGTATATAACTTTGTAAGTAGTTAAAGGAGTTATCGCTTCGCTAGGAGTTAAAGAAGTTACCACTTCGCTTCGCTCGTTAGCCAATAGTTTCGACTAATGAATACATCCACCAAACTATTGGCTTTAACTCCTAAGCCCGTAGGGCTGGTAACTCCTCTAACTCCTTTAACTCCTCTGAATACTTCAAACTACTTCAAACTACTTTCTCTCCAACTCTTCCTTTCAAACAAAAAGAAAGTGGAAAACCTAACCGGTAGGCTTCCCACTGCAAAGATAGTTCTTTTTATTCAAAGAGTGTCAGAGGACTGCTAAAAAGGATAGTATCATCGGAATGAAAATCAGTCCGAATAGACCCAATACCAGGATGACCGGCAGGAAGAAGAAAAGGATGAGCAAGAGAATCTTCCCGAAGGACAGACCAGCATTGGGGTTATATTTGTCGGGGATGATAATCCATGAGACGATATAGGCCAGCATCGCACCAGGGATGCAGAAAAGGCAAAACAGGAATATCAGACGGACAACGGTCACGTCCCAGTCCATGTATTCGGCCAAGCCAGAGGCAACACCGCCCAACATACGATTGCCGGTATTGCGATAAAGTGTTCTTTTTGTTTCCATATTTATTATTTTAATTATTTTAGGAGTTAGAGGAGTTAAAGGAGTTACCAGCCCTACGGGCTTAGGAGTTAAAGCCAATAGTTTGGGGGGATGTATTCCATTGTCTAATCATTCGGCTAACGAGCGAAGCGAAGTGATAACTTCTTTAACTCCTAGCGAAGCGATAACTCCTTTAATTACTGTTTTATTACTTCATTCAAAACGGAAAAGTATTCAACATCACGATGCCATATACGATTGCCGCCAACCAGAGGATGAAGAGTATCAGTCTTGCTACAACTGACATCGGTTTCTCCTGGGTAAGGGCATGAATCAGCGCGAATACAGGGATACCAATCGCCAGGATTCCGCTCAGCGAAAGAAGACTCAGTTGGGTCATCGGCATGGCCTGTATAGCCGGCAAGGCTTGGGCAGGAACCATTTCCCAAATGATGGACGGAATGGAAGCAAAGAGTCCCAATCCAGCCAGCACAAATGCGAAACAGATGGTCAAGACAACGAAAATGACAGGTATGAAGATGACAGCCAGCGAAATCAACAGGAAGTAAATGAGGAAGGTACATACCTTCACGATGCCTTCACCGATTTTCAGCAACGTAGACTTCGGAGCTTGTGCCTGAAGGTCATCCCCTTCTCTACCATGTTCATGGGTCACGGTCTTGCCGATATTCTCCACATTGACCTTCATGCCACGCATCGACAACTTTTCAGAAGCAGTCATAGCCTGAGGAATGACCATCCAGGCAATGATATAAGCCAACACGGCACCTTGTACAAAGAAGCTGATGAGCAGAACCATCAGGCGCACCAGGGTGACATCCCAATCGAAATAGGCTGCCAAGCCCGAGCAAACGCCACCGAATACCTTGTGCTCTGTGTCGCGAAACAAACGCTTGATGGGCTTCTCTTCTTCGCTCTCAACCGTTTCTTCCTTCTCGCCGGTCAGTTCTTCCAGCTTGCCCACCTGTGCGATGATTTCTTCCACATCGCTCATGGTGATGACTTGTTTGCGGTCGTTCAGACGTTCACTGAAGAGTTCGGAAATGCGCAGTTCAATGTCGTGGACGATTTCTTCGCCTCCCTCCTCTTTCTTGAAATGAGCGCGAAGGTTGTTCAAATATTTGTCGAGCAGTTCGTAGGCATTGTCATCAATGTGATAGACAAGTCCTCCTAAGTTGATGTTATAAGTTTTGTTCATGGAAGTAAGTTTTGAGTTCGTTTTAAATGATTTACCGTATTTGCCAATTCGCTCCAGGCTTCTTCAAGTCCTTGAAGGAAGGCTTCCCCTTCAGTGGTGAGTGTGTAGTACTTACGTGGCGGACCTTGTGTGGATTCCACCCATTCGTAAGCCAGGAGATTGTCGTTCTTCAGACGCGTGAGCAGTGGATAGAGTGTACCTTCCACCACAATCAGATGAGCTTCCTTCAGTTTCAGGATAATGTCTGAAGCATACGACGCTTCTCGGTGCAAAAGCAGAAGAATGCAATATTCCAGCATCCCCTTTCGCATTTGTGATCGTACATTGTCTACATTCATAATTTACCTTTTTACTTTGTATGGCACAAATGTATGCTAAATTGTAGTACCTTGCAATACATAGTACTATTATTTTACAACATTTAACAAAAAAGTAAGGATTGAGGGGTGTTTATCCATCGCATTATCTATCTTTGTAAATCAAATTAAGACAATTTACTTATCGATACAATACCCGATTAACAAAAACAGAAGTTATTATGTTTGAAATAAGAAAAGCAACCCTCGACGACCTCTCCACCATACGAAGTCTGGCTGATATAGTCTTCCCCCACACCTATCGGGAAATCCTCTCACCGGAGCAGTTGGATTACATGATGGACTGGATGTATTCGGATGAAAGCCTTCGCCGACAGATGATAGCCGAAGGACACCTTTATTATATAGCCTATAAAGAAGGAGAACCGGTGGGTTATGTATCCATCCAGCCCGAGGGCGAGCATACATTTCACCTTCAGAAAATCTATGTCCTCCCCTCTTGTCAAGGTTGCCACATCGGGAAGCGGTTATTTGAAAAGGCAATTCAAGTCATCAAGGAAATACATCCCGGACCTTGTCAGATGCGCTTGAATGTGAACCGCAACAACAAGGCAGTGACGTTCTATGAACGTTTAGGCATGAAAAAAGTCGCACAAGGCGACTTCCCGATTGGGAATGGTTACTATATGAATGATTACATCATGGGGTTGGATATTTGATTAGCCAAAAAAGAAACGGCTCCACCACTTATAAAAGGATGGAGCCGTTATTGGTTTCAGTCAATTATTGGTGTTGTTCACGAAGCAAGTCATTGACTGTCTTCACCGGATTGAATGTACCCAGAGGCACTTCAACGAAGATAGTCGACCAATCGCTCATGGCACCGTTCCACAAGCCTGGGAGTTCGAGTGCCTTCAGTTCCTTGCCACTCTTCGACTTGTAGGAGATGAAGCCGGTTGCCTTGTCCACATAGTCTACCAAGTTGAACTTTTCACCCTTGTAGTTGCGTACGGCGCAAACCAAGTCTACCGGGTTGAAGTGGGTACCCTTTTCGAACATCGCCTTCTTTTCAGGGTCCTTCATGTCAATCTGTGAGCTTTCAAGAATCTGCAAAGAGATAGTTCCATCCGGATTATAAGCCAGGAACGGACCACCACCCGGTTCGCCCACATTCTTAACCATACCGCAGACACGCATCGGACGGTTCAGCTTCTTACGCAAGTAGATAACCAATTCGGCATCTTCCAAATCCTTGATGTCATTCTTGCGGCAGCAGAGGTTCTGCTGTACGAAGCGGATGATTTCTTCCAACTGTTCGTGAGTGTACTTGCCGCCATCCAGCAGTTCGAGGTATTCGAAAGCCTTCTTCTGAAGTGTTACCAACACACCAGCAATGAGCTTCTTATAAGTCACGGTTTCATCCTTCAGACGGTCGGGCACTACATTGTCAATGTTCTTGATGAACACAATGTCAGCATCCAGGTCGTTCAAGTTTTCAATCAAGGCACCATGACCACCCGGACGGAACAACAACTTGCCATTGTCGCGGAAAGGCTTGTTTTCCATATCAGCTGCGATAGTGTCAGTGCTTGGCTTCTGTTCAGAGAAGGACACCTTGTATTCAATGCCATACTTTTGGGCATATTCAGCCACCTTTTCATCTACCAGTTGCTTGAAGAGTTCGCGATGCTCAGTAGAAACGGTAAAGTGTACATTCACCTGACCAGTCTTACCTGCAGCATAGAGAGCACCTTCCACCAGATGTTCTTCCAACGGAGTGCGGACACCATTTTCATAGCTATGGAACTTCAGCAAGCCCTTAGGCAAAGCACCATAATTCAAACCAGCACTTTCGAGCAAATTGGCAACGACAGCCTTGTAGTTACCTTCAGCCATCAAAGCGTCAATACCCTTGCCATTGTTCTTTTCGCAAGCAGCGTTCAAGTCGGCAAAGAAAGCGAAATTATGTACGTTGTCGAAGAATTTCTTTTCAAAAGCATTGGTCGGTACGTCATAGTCAGCACCCAGGAATTCAAACATATCCTTGAACATACGGCTGGCAGCTCCTGATGCCGGAACAAACTTCACGATGGTCTTTTCGCCCTGCTTGTAAGCATCCCATGCCTGCAGATAGGCGTCAATTTCATCACCTTGCGGTGCCAAGATGCCTTTTTCAATCGAAGCGGCTCCATCCAATTGGAGGAAAGGGAAACCCTTTTCAAAGCAAGCCAACTGTTCGGCAATCTGTGATTCTGAAATACCTTTCTTTTCTAACAAGATCTTGTCTTCAGGTGTAATCATAATAAGAAGATTTTAATGGTTATTTTAAAATATTTGTTTCAAATTACGTTAATTGCTCAAAAATACAAAAAAATAGGATTATACAACCTAAAAAGATAAAAGAAAAAGCTATCTTTACCCAAAAGAATTTGAAAAAGAACTTATGGAGTCCATATATTTTACTTCTGAAGAGCGGAAACAAATTACCTTATTATATAAAAGGCTTTTCCGCCTTTCTGGAGACACCTTGCAGAAGGATGACTGCCGCAAATTGAAGGATTGCCTGATTAAGGCTTACCCGAAAGGGGAAATTCCACGCAATTGCTTTGGCATGAATTCCGTCATCAAAAGCCTTCAGACGTCCATTATCATCGCCGAAGAAATCGGAATGAAGCGTGCGTCCGTATTGGGCATCATGCTTCATGAACCTGTTCAGTACGGCATGCTCCAACTGAATGAGATTGAAGAATCGTTTGGCAGCGATGTGGCCGGCATCATTCGTGGACTGGTGCGAATCAATGAGCTCTATGCCAAGAGCCCGACCATCGAGTCCGAGAACTTCCGCAACCTCCTCCTCTCCTTTGCCGAGGACATGCGTGTGATATTGATTATGATTGCCGACCGTGTGAACCTGATGCGTCAGATAAAGGACGCTGAGGATGACGAAGCCCGCCAGCGTATTTCCTATGAATCGGCCTATCTCTATGCACCTCTGGCTCACAAACTTGGCTTGTACAAGCTGAAGTCCGAGCTCGAGGACTTGTCCTTGAAATATACCGAAAAGGAAGTTTACTACCACATCAAGGAAAAGCTCAATGCCACCAAGGCAGCCCGCGACAAATACATAGCCGCCTTCATCGCTCCTATCCAGCAAAAACTGGAAGAGGTAGGCTTGAAGTTCCACATGAAAGGGCGCACCAAGTCCATCCACTCCATCTATCAGAAGATGAAGAAACAGAAATGTCCGTTCGAAGGCGTATACGACCTGTTTGCTATCCGCATCATTCTCGATTCGCAGTTGGAAAAGGAGAAACAGGAATGCTGGCAGGTCTATTCCATCATTACGGATATGTATATGCCCAATCCGAAGCGCTTGCGCGACTGGCTCAGTGTGCCCAAGAGCAATGGCTACGAATCCTTGCACACCACTGTCATGGGGCCTGAAGGCAAATGGGTGGAAGTGCAGATTCGAACCGAGCGCATGGATGACATCGCCGAAAGAGGGTTTGCCGCCCACTGGCGATACAAGGGTGTAAAGGGGGAAAGCGGCTTGGACGAATGGCTGACCAACATCCGCGAGGCATTGGAACATGCAGACAATGACCTTGAAGTGATGGATCAGTTCAAACTGGAACTGTATGAAGATGAAGTATTTGTGTTCACTCCGAAAGGCGACTTGTACAAGTTGGCCAAAGGGGCGACCGTTCTCGACTTCGCCTTCTCCATTCACACCAAGTTGGGCTGCAAGTGCATCGGTGCCAAAGTGAATGGTAAGAATGTACAGCTGCGACAGACCCTCAATTCGGGTGACCAGGTAGAGATTATGACTTCCAATTCGCAGACTCCCAAGCGCGACTGGTTGAACATCGTCACTACCTCGAAGGCGCGTTCAAAGATACGTCAGGCACTGAAGGAAATCGAAGCCCGACAAACGGAATTTGCCAAAGAAACCATCGAGCGGAAGTTCAAGAACCGCAAGCTGGAATACGATGAAGCCATCATGATGCGGCTCATCAAGAAATTGGGATACAAGACCGTAACCGACTTCTACCAGGACATTGCCATCGAAAAGCTGGATGTGAAC
This sequence comes from Bacteroidaceae bacterium, assembly GCA_017503235.1. GTDB lineage: Bacteria > Bacteroidota > Bacteroidia > Bacteroidales > Bacteroidaceae > Phocaeicola. Next base: position 54,820 of record JAFVTL010000086.1, read on the forward strand.
TGTATCCTTGACAAGTTCACCGAACTGAAGAAGAAGGAAACAGAAAGCCGCGAGGACATCACCTATCGCAGTGCCGAGAACTATAGCATCCAGCAGCCTGTCGACGACAAGCTGTTCAAGGATGATGTGCTGGTTATCGACCAGAACCTCAAGGGATTGGACTTCAAGCTCGCCAAATGTTGCAACCCCATCTATGGCGACGATGTATTCGGGTTTGTAACCATCACTGGCGGCATCAAGATTCACCGCGAGGACTGTCCGAATGCACGTGAAATGAAAGCCCGCTTCGGCTATCGCATTGTGAAAGCACGCTGGGCAGGCAAGAGTCAAGGAAGACAATATCCCATCAACTTGCGCATTGTGGGACACGACGACATCGGCATTGTGACGAACATCACCTCCATCATCAACAAGGAAACCGGCATCCAGCTGCGCTCCATCAACATCAACTCCAACGACGGCCTGTTCTCAGGGGTGCTGACTGTCATGGTGGACGATACCGCCAAGCTCGAAGCACTTATCCGCAAGCTGCGAACCGTCAAGGGAGTGAAACAAATAGACAGAGGATAAACCACTATGAACGAACTGAAAAAGAGAATCAAAAGCTTTGGCTATGCCTTCAAGGGGATAGCCAGCCTGCTGAAAAAGGAACACAATGCATGGATTCATTGTCTGGCCATTGTGGTGGTCACTTCATTGGGATTTTATTTCCACATCACCCCCACCGAATGGTGCATTGTCTTGCTCTGCTTTGGCATGGTACTGGCGGCAGAAGGCTTCAATACAGCCATTGAACGGCTGGTCGACCTGGTTTCTCCCGAGCGTCATCCGGTTGCCGGCGATGTGAAAGATGTAGCCGCAGGAGCCGTTCTGATATGCGCCATTGCTGCTGCCATCATCGGTTGTATCATCTTCCTCCCCTATCTGCTGAACTGTTAATTTACATTTATTACCAGTTGGGAATGACACTTGTTAGGAAATATTGATTATCTTTGCCCTGTAATCTAAAAAAGGAAACAACATGAAAAAGATATTATTTACCCTATTGTTGATGGTAGTGGGTTTGAACGCCTATGCTACCCAACCGGAAGACGGAAAGGCTGAAATCACTTTTGAAAAGGTCAGCCACGACTTTGGTACATTCTCGGAAGATGCACCGGTTGTACATTGCACATTCAAGTTTACCAACACGGGCGATGCACTGCTCGTTATCCATCAGGCTATTGCATCCTGTGGTTGTACAGTACCTGAATATCCCAAGGAACCCATCAAACCGGGTGAAGGTGGCGAAATAAAGGTTACTTATAACGGCGCAGGAAAGTTCCCTGGAAAGTTCAAGAAGTCCATTACTATCCGCACCAATGGCAAGCATGAAATTGTCCGACTGGTGGTACAAGGTGACATGACTCCGGGCACAGCCAAGTAAACGAATAATCTACTACAGAAAATTTTAAGATGCACTTCGGTGCATCTTTTTTTTGTACCTTACAAATGGGTCATTCATTCACTCATTTATGTTAACAGCATCCGATATCTTTTGCCGAATTTTGCATCCGAATGATTTCAATACTCTATGACACCCACCATTGAATAGCTGTTCAAAAATACTGTTGACATGAAAATAGACAAGTCATTAATCTATGTATTACTTGGTTGTATCACACTCCATTTATTGGTTACAACCCCCTTAGCGAAAGTATCCAGTTTCGTCGCCATCGTCATGTGTGTGTCGGCTATATTGACGGATTATCTTTAAATATTGGAATAATCCTGCTCCAAACCTTCGTTTTTGTTAAGAATTCGTTATTTTTGTATGTTTTACCGACGGTGAACATAATCATATAAATCGAAATAACATGAAACAAGAAAACGAAAACCCGGCGGGATTGCCCGAGAATGCATTCCGTCCGTTGAAGGAAGGAGAGAAATTCCGTCCTCTCATGTCACCAGACAAAGAATATCCCGAAGTCAATTTTTGGTCAGTCAGTTGGGGTATTGCCATGGCTATCTTGTTCTCGGCCGCATCTGCCTATCTGGGCTTGAAGGTAGGACAAGTGTTTGAAGCCGCCATCCCCATCGCCATCATTGCTGTAGGCGTATCAGGCGCAGCCAAACGCAAAGGAGCCTTGGGTGAAAATGTCATCATCCAGTCGATTGGTGCTTGTTCGGGCGTCATCGTAGCCGGTGCCATCTTTACCCTCCCTGCCCTCTACATCCTCCAGGACAAATATCCGGAAATGACCATCGACTTCATGCAGATGTTCATCAGTTCTCTGTTGGGTGGTATTCTGGGCATCCTGTTCCTCATCCCTTTCCGCAAGTATTTTGTCAGCGAGAAACATGGCGAATATCCTTTCCCTGAAGCTACAGCCAGTACACAAGTATTGGTTTCCGGCGAGAAAGGTGGCAACCAGGCGAAACCTTTGCTGATTGCAGGGCTGATTGGTGGTCTGTACGACTTCATTGTCGGCACCTTCGGATGGTGGAATGAAAACTTCACCACTCGTGTTTGTGGTTGGGGCGAACTCCTGGCCGACAAGGCAAAGATAGTCTTGAAAATCAACACAGGAGCCGCTGTACTTGGTTTGGGTTACATCATCGGTTTGAAATATGCCGCCATCATTTGTGCCGGTTCACTAGCTGTTTGGCTACTCATTGTACCGGGCATGTCCCTTCTCTTTGGCGACCAGCTGCTGAATATGTGGAATCCTTCCATCACACAGACTGTGGGCGAAATGAGTCCTGAACTCATCTTCAAGGAATATGCCAAGAGCATCGGTATCGGCGGTATTGCCATGGCCGGTATCATTGGCATCGTGCGTTCCTGGAGCATTATCCGCAGTGCGATTGGCTTGGCAACCAAGGAAATGGGTGGCAAAGGCAGTGGTGAAAAGGTAGAACGCACACAGAAGGACCTCTCCATGAAAGTCATTGCCTTTGGTTCCATCTTCACCATCCTCCTCACCTTGGCTTTCTTCTATTTTGATGTGATGAACGGCAATTTGCTTCATAGCTTGGTAGCCATCTTGCTTGTGGCAGTCATCTCGTTCCTCTTTACCACCGTTGCAGCCAATGCCATCGCCATCGTGGGTACCAACCCCGTTTCGGGCATGACACTGATGACCTTGATTCTGGCTTCTGTTGTAATGGTAGCAGTAGGTCTGAAGGGTGCCACTGGTATGGTTGCTGCTCTCGTAATGGGTGGTGTGGTTTGTACAGCCTTGTCCATGGCCGGTGGCTTCATTACCGACTTGAAGATTGGCTATTGGTTGGGTTCTACTCCTGCCAAGCAGCAAACCTGGAAATTCCTCGGCACCTTGGTATCAGCCGCCACAGTCAGTGGTGTCATCATGGTGTTGAACGAAGCCTATGGCTTCAACAGTGGTGCCCTTGCAGCCCCTCAAGCCAATGCCATGGCAGCGGTTATCGACCCCTTGATGAATGGAGTTGGTGCACCTTGGTTGCTCTATGGCATCGGAGCTGTTCTTGCCCTGGTTCTCACTTGGCTGGGTGTACCTGCATTGGCATTCGCTCTGGGTATGTTCATCCCCTTGGAACTGAACCTTCCATTGCTTGTTGGTGGTGCCATCAACTGGTATGTAACCACTCGCAGCAAGGATGAAAAGCTGAACGCCGAACGAGGTGAAAAGGGTACTCTCCTTGCCTCTGGTTTCATTGCGGGCGGTGCTTTGATGGGTGTTGTCAGTGCAGCCATGAAGTTTGGTGGCATCAACCTCATCAACGAAGGCTGGTTGGCTAACCCGATGAGTGAACTTCTTGCCCTCGTTGCTTATACCCTCCTGATTATCTACTTGATAAAGGCAAGTATGAAGGTCAGTCGTTGATGTAGCGAACTTTGTTTGATATATATAGAAGTGGGTGTGTGAAGGCGCATCCACTTTTTATTTGTTCTTTACTTTTCTTTGTCTTAGATACAAAGCAAAGGTAACAAAAGACTATACCTTAGTGTTGAAAATCTTAAGAGCTTTTGAACGACCAAAGGGAGTTAAAGATCATGTGCTACGGCACCACTCTCACCGCACCATTCTACCATTTGGAACTACACATTGTCATGCAGAGCGAAGCGAAGCATCTCGGTAACACCCACTTTGTGCTTCCGAGATCCTTCCTCCCTTCGGTCGTCTGGATGACAGGGAAGGAAAAGCGGTCGTCTGGATGACAAGGAAGAAAAAGCGGTCGCTCAGGATGACAAACTGGATAGATACACCCTCCCTCACAAGAAGGGAAAGGTCTATATAAAAAAGATGGATGCATCCTCACGATGCACCCACCTTCTGATATTTATGTGTTTTTCGAGATTATCTTATTTCTTCTTGAAAACCAACTGAGCGAATTGGTACAAGCTGCGTCTCCAAGTCTGCCATTCGTGAGCAGTTTCAGGAGAAACATAGAATACAGAGTTCATTCCGTAGTTCTTCAATTCTTCAGCGATTTCACCTGGGTTCTGACCACCTCTTGGGTTTTC
>JAFVTL010000087.1 GCA_017503235.1 Bacteroidaceae bacterium
GAAAACCATGATACAGGCTGAAAGTGTGGCACCATAGAAGATGTTTTCGCCCAATCCGATGACAGCTTCCAACAAATCGTTCTTCAAAAGCACGGAACGAATCTTGGCTTCGGCATTCTTGCGGAACAAGGCTCCATGAGGCAATACTACAGCTACACGGCCGGTAGTTTCGTCCATGGACTTGATCATGTGCTGCACCCAAGCCATATCGCCATTTCCCTTCGGGGGAATACCGGCGATGTTACGTCCATAGATGTCTTCAGCCCAAAGTTCGGCTCCCCAGTTGCTCAGGGAGAAAGGAGGGTTGGCGATGACAATGTTGAATTGCTTCATAAGGTCGTATTCAAAGAACTTGGGCTCGCGCAGAGTATCGCCACGCTCGATATGGAAGTCTTCCACCCCATGCAGAAACATATTCATGCGGGCAATGGTAGAAGTAGTCAGGTTCTTTTCCTGACCATATAATTTGAGCGTGCGGAAATCGCCGCCCTTTTGCTTTACCTGTTCGATACATTCAAGCAGCATACCAGCCGTACCACATGCCGGGTCATAGATGCTCTCTCCGGGCTGGGGATTGACAATCATACCAATCAGATGGACAACCGAGCGCGGGGTGTAGAATTCACCGGCTTTCTTGTTCGTCTGGTCGGCAAACATCTTGATGAGATATTCGTAGGCCCGTCCCAAGATATCGGGTTCTACATTGGAGTTGGAAAGGTTGTACTGTGAATAGTGTTCAATCAACCGGCAAAGCAATTCATCGGAAAGTTTGTCTTTGTTTGTCCAGGCAGCATCGCCAAAAATGTTGGCCAAGTATTGTGGATTGGCCTGCTCGATTTGTGAGAAAGCTCCCTTGATGGCACTACCTACATTGGTGGTAACGGCACGCACATCGTTCCAATGACATCCGTCGGGAATGATGAACCGGTGCATCTCTGCACCAGAAGCATATTCATGGTCGCCATCGCTCTCTTCCATTGCTTCGTTGTATTCTTCATCGTACACATCGGAAATGCGCTTGAAGAAAAGAAGCGGGAATATATATACTTTAAAGTCCGCAGCATCGACCGGACCTTTCAGAATCCAGGCTGCTTTAGACAAATATTGTTCCAGTTGCGATAATGTAAGCATCGTTTTTTGCTATCAATTAATTCTTTAGGATCCACATTTAATATCTTCGCTATCTCAAATAGCACTTCGAGACTCGGTTGGCGGCGGTTGCAAACATAAGAGTTTACTATGCAGAAACTCTTGCCAAGCCTTTCTGCAAGCCAAGTTTGTTTGATGCCGCGCTCTTCGAGCCCCCCTTCTATGCGATTTGGGGGCTTTCGTCTTTATTTAATACCGTACAAAGTTATAAAATATTATGTAATCTAAAAAGAAAAGAGAACTTAATAATACGCTGGCAGAGTGTAATTGCTATTAATTGATAAATGAGCGATGAGTGGTGAGGGATGAGCGGTGAGCGGTGAGTGGTGAGCGATTAAAGTTTAACGATTAACGATTAACGGTGAGCTGATGAGGGGGGGCGCCCTAAAACAGGGCCCCATGCAACAAGAGGGGAGGGTGCGAAATGGCCCCCCCTGATACGAGCTTTTGAATGTTGTCAACGGATTCAACAGAATATTCAATTGCCCACTGATAACACAGATTGGACGGATTTTCACAGATAATATTCAAATGTACATGAAGACTTGCTTTGGGGCTTAACGGAGATTCCAGCAACATCTGTTGCCGAAGACATGTCTTCAAGGTTGATGGGCAATAGAGTCATCCAAACCAGTTTGAGTGGTTCTATTGAATATCAGCCATGGGAATCTCTAACAAATCAGTGGAAATCTGTGACTTCTGTGGGATCTGTGTGCGATAAAAATCCGTGTCTCCGTGTCCTCGTGTTGATTGGTTATAGTTTTCTCTGTTCTCCGTTCTCTAAAAAAAACTTTACATCTCTGTGTGCGCGGTGCAGGGGTCAGAATCATCGTATCGCCAAGGCTCGGTCCTAGCATGGAGTCAGCCTTGAACATGAGCGAGCAGGCGCATGACAATATGTCAGCACCGACAAGACAAAACGACGGCGATGATGGATGTTCTAAATGTACTGCTACTCCCTCCGATTTTTATTCTATAACCCATTGATAATCAATAGCGTGCGCTATGCCTGTTCTGACGGTGTTTTCTATCGTAACAGTGCAGTGGCATGTGTGCGCACCTCTGTTTTCTTAGCTATATATTTTAATAAAAATCTTTACACAGCATTGGGGGTGTCCTCAGTGTCCTCAGTCCTCAGTCCGAAAATGAAAGACTGCTATTAGACGTTATAATATATATATATTATAAACTTATTTTCTTAAATCAACGTAGCGTGAACAATGGACTGAGGACTGAGGACACTATTAGCTCCTATATGGCAAAGTTGTTGATAATAAAGTATTTAGTTTGTTTAGGGTTGTAAACACACCATATGCCCCCCCCTCTTGCAAGACTTTCCCATACTGAAAGGGTTGACTTTTCTGTCCAGATTCGTTGACTTTTGGCGGGAAAGAGTGGCACGGGGAGAGTGTTTTGCAGGTGTGTATTTTTTCGGTAAAGTGAAGTATCACCCGCACTTTCATTACCAGGAACTCGATTACCTGCTAAATCCTAAGAATTGGAAAGAACCATATGTTATAGATGCAAAGTATAAACCGAGATATTCTGCATCAGGTATTCAGAAGGAAGATGCAAGACAAATAGCAGGATATTCAAGGTTATCTAAAGTCTATAAGGTATTGGGACTTGATGAAAATGAGTCACCTCCTATCAAATGTCTGATTGTATATCCAGACCAAAATATGACGGATTTTTTTGATTTTGACAGATATACAGAACCTGACTTTGAGGAATTCGGTGGATATGTAAGATTATATAAGGTTGGAATAAAATTGCCAACAATTTAATCACCAGATAGAAGAAGGACAAGCATGATGTCAAGGATTAAATGAGTATCACTACGTTACTACCCATTCCCGAAGATATCACACGCAGGTATTCTGTATTCAGTTAGTTTTTAGAACGGAGAACGGATGATGTACTTTCAAAGTACCCCATCGTTGCAAACTTTGGTTGCTTGTAGCCGTATGTAAAAATACCTTCTTATGATGAGGGTTATGTGAAAAAGAAGTTTTGTTTCGTCGGGAAAAATGTGAAAATAGATAATATTTGAACAGAAAAGGAGGATTTATCTCTTTTGTTGTTCATATTATTACTATTGAGTATCATCTAGGGTTTCATTTTCACTCATAGATCGTCATTTTATATCTTTTGATCAGAAATTGTTGCGAAAAACAATGTAAAAGGTTGTAAGTATACAACCATATTAAAAACATTTTGTATTTTTGCAATACGTAATGACAAATAAGATATCATATGAAATACCTAAATATAAAGAAAGCTTTGGCTGCATGGCAAGAGTTACAACCATTATCAGAGAAGGATAGGGATAGACTTAGCCGTCGCTTTACTGTTGACTTTAACTATAATAGTAACCATATAGAAGGCAATACATTGACTTATGGCCAAACGGAAATCTTATTGTTATTCGGCAAGGTGATTGGAGAGGCAAGCGTGCGCGATGTGCAAGAAATGACAGCAAGCAATGTGGGGTTGCGAATGATGACAGAAGAGGCGAAGGTAAAAGAGACTCCTTTGACGCAAAACTTTATTAGAACCC
>JAFVTL010000088.1 GCA_017503235.1 Bacteroidaceae bacterium
ATGTCATATTAGAGTTTTGCTTGTCTTCTTTTCGCAACACTAAGGTAAGTGAAAATTCTGATATGGCAAAATCCTGGGCAACTTTTTGTTGCTCAGGCACTTATAAATAATGTTAAACTATAGTGTTGCGGAATTAAGGATTTATATATATAAATATAATTATTTTCTTTACTTTTTCATTTTCGATTTAAAACAATTGACTAATTGACTAATTGACTATTTGACTGCTCTATGAAAGAAAAATGAATTGTTAAAATGAAAAATTATAGTGTTGAAATTCGTATACTGAAATCTTTATTGCGTGGAGAACGGAACGGCAATGGACAAGGTGGACACGGATGCCATCTGGGAGGGATACGACCTGGCATGGCCGGGCAGGCGATGGACAGAGAAGGAGGAAGAGGAGGAGGACCCGAGCATCGGGGACGAGTACTGGAAATGGAGCCCCGAGGGGTGAAAAGGGAAGGAATAAGAGCGGGTGTCACCCGCTCTTATTATATCATAGCATAAACTTCTCGACCACGGCGGCCACTCCGTCTTCTTCATTGGAAAGGGTGATGTAGTCGGCCGATTGCTTCACGACATCCTGGGCATTGGCCATCGCGACTCCAAGGCCGGCAAACTCAATCATCGAACGGTCGTTGAAGCCGTCGCCAACGGCAATCATCTCTTCACGGGTGGCACCGATCTTGGACAACAACACGGCGAGGGACTGGGCTTTGTCAATGCCTTTCGGCACCAGTTCGAGGAAGTAGGGCTCGGAGCGGTAGACGCCCATGCGGTCTTTCAACTCGTTGTACATTTCTTTCTCCAGCTCGGCCAAACGGGTGGCTTCGCCCACTATCAGGCACTTGGGTACGGGGAAGTCGATGGCTTCGAGGAAATGGTCCACTTTCTTGGCTTCCATCACATTGAGGATGGCTTCCTTCTGCACGTATTCGTCATGGGGATGCTCGGTCAGCACATACTTTTCCTTGTAGGTGACGATGGCAAATCCGTTGTCCTTCGCACATTGATAGAGGTAGGGCAGGACTTCGTCTTCGAGGACATTCTCATACATCATTTCGCCCGTCTGCCAATCGATGATTTCGCCACCATTGTAGGAGAGGATGTAGCCTCCGTACTTCTTCATCTGGAGTTTCTCGGCGATGGGGGCGATGCCATAGGTGGGACGACCCGAAGCCAATACAATCTTCACGCCTTTCTCCTGAGCGGCAATGAGCGTGCGGAGGGTGTGTTCGGTTATCTCTTTCTTGTTGTTGGTCAGTGTACCGTCAAGGTCCAATACCAGAAGCTTATAGTTCATATTTCGTTGCTTTTTGATTCGGTCAACAAAGTAACAAAATTCTTTTGCTTTCTGCAAATTGCGAAAAACAATTCCCACGCGGGATTGTTAGAAGGGAAACGCGACTATCTTTATGTCCTACAAAATACAAATCTTAGCCATGCTCTGTTTCCCCTTTGTGCTCCGTGCGCAGACGGGGAAACTTTCGTTGACTTTGGAGGACGCCGCCCGATTGATGAACGACCGGAACCCGACCTTACAGATAGCGGACAAGGCGGTAGGCATGGCTCGTGGGGAACGGCAGAAGCTGAACGCCTTCTGGTATCCATCCATCAACGCATCGGGCATGTATGTCCATTTGTCGGACAGAGTGGAGGTAAGGCAACCGCTCGACACGTACACCCAACCGGCAAAGGAGTGGATACAAACGGTGCTCCCCGACGACCGCCTCATCACTTCCATACTCGACCAAGTGGGCAGCTACACCTTGTCGATGCCTATCTTCCAACGCAACCTCACCACCTTGGACGCCAACTTCAGCTGGCCGATATTTACGGGTGGGAAGCGCCTCTATGCCACGCGTATCGGCAACCGGATGGTGGATTGGGCAGAGGTGGAGCAAGCAGAGACCCAAGCCGTGTTGCAAACGGAACTGGTAGAGACTTATTATGCCCTTCAGCTTGCCGACCGGATAATGGAAGTGAGGGAACAGACCTACCGGAGTCTGCAACAACACTACGACCACGCCCTGAAGCTGGAAGCCAACGGCTTGATAACGAAAGCCGAACGCCTCTTTGCCGAAGTGAACCGTCAGGAGGCCAAACGGGAATGGGAGACCGCCCAAAAAGAACGGGAAGTGGCCCGTCAAGCCCTCTGTGCACTATTGGACATGGAGGGGAACGATACGGACATTCTTCCCGTTTCGCCGCTTTTCATGAGCGAGGAATTGCCGGACAGCCTTTACTTCAAGAACCTGATACCTTGCACCAACTATACCATCCACCAATTGCAATTGGAGGAATCCATGGCCGAGAACCGTCTGCGCATCAGTCAAAGCGCTTATCTGCCCACCATCGCCCTCATAGGCAAACAGACGCTTTACGCGCACAACCTTCCACGCAACCTGATGCCACGGACGATGATAGGAGTGGGCTTCACCTGGAACTTGTTCGATGGGCTGAACCGCGAAGCGGAGGTACGGACGGCACGCCTCGCCAAGGAATCGCTCGCACTGGGCAAGGAGAAAGCGAAAAATACAATCGGCGTACTGGTGCAGAAGCTATACACCGAACTCCAGGAGGCTCAAGAAGAGGCCGGCACCTTGCAAACCACCACCACTCTGAGCGAAGAGCTCCTACGCATCCGCCGCAAGTCGTTCGACGAAGGGATGGCCACTTCCACCGAAGTGGTGGATGCCGAAGTGATGCTCTCGAAGGTTCGGATAGCGATGCTGCTGGCCTATTACGAGTTTGATGTAGCACTGGCAACGCTCTGTTCGGTATGTGGGGTGCCGGAAATGTTTTGGAAATTTATGAAGAATCTATGAGAATAAAGGACAAACTATTGGCAAAGGCATTCGCCATCGGACTGGTGGTGATAGTCATCATTTCGCTCGTCGGCATCCTCTCGATGAGCCACAAGCGGGTAGTGCTGCAAGGACAGATAGAAGCGACCGAAATCCGCATTTCAGGCAAATTGCCGGGACGGGTGGACACCTTCTTCGTCGCCGAAGGACAGATGGTCAACCGGGGAGACACCCTCATAGGCATCAGCAGCCCCGAAGCGCAAGCAAAGCTACAACAGGCGAGTGCCATGGAGGACGTGGCAAAGTATCAGAACGAGAAGGTGGACGAAGGCACGCGCCTTCAGATAATCCGCACCGCCGAAGAGCTATGGAACAAGAGCAAAAGCGACCTGCAACTGGCTACCTCCACCTTCCGACGCATCCAAACCCTGTACAAGGACAGCGTGGTGAGCGCGCAACGCTATGATGAAGCGGAAGCCCTCTACAAAACGGCCATTGCCGCCGAGCGTGCCGCCCATCAGCAATACCTGTTGGCCAAGGACGGGGCGCAGAAGCAGGACAAGGAGAGCGCCCGTTCGCTGGTGGATGCCGCACAGGGAACGGTCAACGAAGTGCAATCCGTCCTTCGGGATGCATGGCTCACGGCTCCCATGAACGGAGAGATTGCCACCATCTATGCCAAGCTTGGCGAATTGGTAGGTACGGGCACGCCACTCATGAATCTGGTAGTGCTCGACGATTGTCACGTGGTGTTGAACGTGCGCGAGGATTATCTGCCCAATTTCGAGATGGGGCAAGCCTTTGTGGGCAAAGTGCCCGCCCTCAAGTATCGGGAAGTGGTATTCAAAGTGAACTATATCAGCCCTTTAGGAAGCTTCGCCACGTGGAAGAGTACGGGCAACCATAGCGATGACTACGACATGCGCACTTTCGAGATTCATGCCTTGCCGGTGGAGAAGGTTCACGGATTGCGGCCGGGGATGTCGGTGCTGGTGGAATTGTAGCATATGACTGTCCCTCTTAAAGGAAGGGGGTATAGATACAATAGGCTCTACACCCCTCCGTCCTTCGGACACCTCCCCTGCCCGGGGAGGAGTTGTATTCCTAACTGTCCCCTCTGAAAGGGGGACGAGCACGAAGTGCGGAGGGGGTATAAACAAACCATACTTTCATAAACGATTATGAATAGAGACCTTATCAACGTATTCCTTCGCGAACTCCGGCGAATGACCTCCCGACGCATCTACTTCGCATCGTGCCTGGTGCTTCCCTTGTTCTCCTTGCTCTTCATGGCGACCCTCTTCGGCAACGGGCAGATGGAAGACCTCCCCGTGGGAGTGGTGGATGAAGACAACACCTCCGCCTCACGAGAAATCGCACGTAGGGTAGACGCCACCCCGACGCTACGCATCACCCGTCATTATGCCAACGAAACGGAAGCGCGGAGGGATGTACAACGGAAGGTCATTTACGGCTATCTGCTCATTCCTTCAGGCTTTACGGAGAAGGCAGGAAACAACCAGGAGGCCACCCTCTGTTACTATTATCACAATGCGATGCTCAGCGTAGGAGGGGAGCTTCGCTCGACGTTTGAAACCCTATTGAAGCAAGTGTCCGTCACCCCAATCGTGACGCAGGCGATGGCAATGGGAGCGGACGAAGCGAGCATCACATCCTTTCTGATGCCGATAACGGAAGACGACTTTCCCATCTACAATCAGAACCGCAACTATACGATATACCTCAGCCAACCATTCTTCTTCATCTTCCTGCAGATACTCGTGCTGCTCGTCACCACCTACGCCATCGGAAGTGAAAGAAAGTACGGCACCGGAGGAGATTGGCTACAATCGGCAGGAGGGAACATCGGCATTGCGGTGGTGGGGAAACTCTTGCCATCCTCCATCATCTTCATCTGTATAGGCGTGCTGGCCAACTGGGTATTCTTCGGATGGATGCAAATCCCCTTGTCGGGCAGCCTTTGGGCGATGAACCTGGCGGCGATATTGCTCATTGTTGCTTCGCAAGCCCTGGCTCTCTTCCTCTATTCGCTGTTTCCCGTCTTGGGTTTGGTCATCAGTGTCGTGTCGATGGTCGGTTCCTTGGGAGCCACCTTGTCGGGCGTGACCTTTCCCGTTGCCTTCATGGATGCTCCCGTCCATGCCGCCTCCTTTCTCTTTCCCGTGCGCCACTTCATGGAGGTGGTGCAATCCCTCCTTTATGAAGGAGGAAGCCTTGCCGACTATGGGATGAGCCTCATCGCATTGCTGCTCTTTTTATTGCCGCCAGCTTTTCTGTTGCCCCGGCTGAAGAAATCAATAGGTCTCAACTCCTCCACCGCTTTGCGGTCACACAAAAACTCTCCCTCTGTTTATAGAGAGAGTATCCTCGAAGAGGGGGAGGGAGTTGAAGCCATAATCCAACGTTAGAATATATGAAGATTCTCAATGTTGCGTTATACGAATGTAAAAGCATTCTCCACAACCTCCCCATCCTGATGGTGTTGGGAGGCGGCATCTTCCTTTACGGCCTTCTGTACAATTACATGTACAGCCCCAATGTGCTTCGCGACGTCCCGGTAGTGGTGGTCGACGAAAGCCATACGCCCCTCAGTAGACATTACATCCGCCTGTTGGACGCCACGCCACAAGTACGCGTACAAGGGGTGGTCAACGACCTGAAGGAAGCCCGTGAGCGGACAAGGAAAGGCGAGGCCTTGGGCATCACCTTCCTTCCTGCCGATTTCGATGAGAAGGTGGGCAAGGGAGACGAAGCCGTGTTTGTGACGTACAACACCACCGTTGCCTTTCTGTACTATGCGGCCTTGAAGGAAGCATTCAGTGGCGCCATGCTTGCGTTGGACGACGAAGTGCGCCCTCGTCAAGTGGTCTTTCTGGCCTCCCAAGTCGTGCCCGCCATCGCCAACATCCGCGACATTCAAGTACAAGGCATCGCCCTGTACAACGAAAGCGGAGGCTATGCGTCCTACCTGATACCCGCCGTGCTGATGGTGATTCTCTTCCAGACGATGCTGATGGTGATAAGCATGAGGTGTGGAGAAGAAAATGAAAGACGGATGCGCCCTTTATGGCGAGTGACGGGGCATGGCTCTTCGTGGAGAACGGCCGTCAGCATCGTGATAGGCAAATCGGTGGTTTACGTAGGCTTCTATGCCCTGTTCTCCATCTTTCTGATAGGCCTCCTTCCGTTGGTTTTCGACTTGCCCCACTTGGCCGACCCGTTACTCCTTGTCCAACTGCTGACACCCTATCTCTTTGCCACCGTCTTTTTCGGCCTTGCGTGCTCTCCGTTCTTCACGGACAGCGATGCCCCCTTGCTGCTCATTGCCTTCTTCTCCGTCGGTCTGCTCTTCCTCTCCGGCATCTCCTGGCCACTGGAGCTGATGCCATGGCCTTGGCGAGTGCTTCATAGCCTCCTTCCGGCACCCGTAGGCACCCTTGCCTTTGTGAAAGCCAACTCCATGGGTGCCACCCTCGTCGACATCTCTTCCGAATGGAGCCTCCTTTGGATGCAATGCGTGGCGTATTTCGCATTGGCTTGCATCGTATACAAGAAATACTGAAGTGCCACACTATAAGAATCAGAACATAGCACTATATTCCCTTGCAAATAGATCTATATTCAGCTGCAAATAGAGCTATTTACCATGACATCCTATACAAGCTTCAACAATCAAAACTGTCCCTCTTAAAATGGGACGAGCACGAAGTGCGGAGGGGGTATCATAACTGTCCCTCTTAAAGGGGGACGAGCACAGCGGAGGGGGTATAAATCCCCTCTACAAACCCTTGTGGTGTGCCAAGACTTTTGAAAGACTTGGCACAACCTTGCCAAGGCCGAGGCAGCATCCTGCCAAAGCCGCGGCAAGACCCTGCCAAAGCCGTGGCACTGAACAAGACAGTAAGATGCTGGTAAGACAGATTTCCACTATTGATAATTAATCCAACATAATCCACCCCATCCAATATTTCGGGTCCGGCTTAATAGAACGGATATAGCGTTGTGCATTATAAAAAGCATCGTGCTTGGACTGACCGGAGAACAGGTTGGTGTAGAACTTGTTCATCATGGCCATAGTCGTTTGGTCATCTACCGGAGTGAGGCTCATAACAATGGTTTGAGCACCCGCCATTTTGAAGGCACGCTGAAGACCGAACACGCCTTCACCAGTTACTTCTCCTTGCCCGGTATTACATGCAGAGAGAACTACCAAGTCAGCACCACGCAAATCAAGGTCGCCAATTTCTTGTGCCTTCAAAATTCCGTCTTCTACGGTATCGGGAATAGAATCACCTTTCCATGCTCTGTTACCACCCGACAATACCAATCCCGAACGCCACATAGACATATCCACTTCATTGTACTTCTGATAATGGTTATTTAACAGCATCGGTTTAAAATAATCCTTTTCTTTAGCTTCTTCATCGGGATAGAAGAAACCATGTGTAGCCAAGTGGATGATATTGTATTCATGTCCCGACAAGGTTTTGAACGATTCTTCATTTCCTTGATTACCTTTATAGGTTTGAGTCGTGATTTGATTCTTCTTCATCAAATCCGAGATGTAATCCACTTCTTGTTGGGTATTGCTCAGATTATCCCATTTATAACCTCTAATGGAATCTTCTAACAAACCACGAGAAACGAAATATTCGGTCGATGCATCCTTTGTATAGGTTTGACTTGCAGAAAGTAATTCATCATCTGTCATGTCATAATTAAGCCCACCATAAAGAGCTGCTTTAGTATATTTCATTCCTTTTTTCTTTTTAACCAATTCTCGGGTAGAGGAGAGGCGATGCATATTGTAAACATCACTCATAATCTTTCCGTTCCCGATAGGTAAGGATTCTATAGGTATTTGATGTAGAATGCCTGATGCGGAGAAATAGATATTATCGCCTGGTTTGATAAGATTGTTTGTTACTATATTAGTCCAAATACATTGATACAATTCATCCTCATTATCACTAATGATAGGGAGTGATAAAAAATTAGCTAACGGACTATTGTTAGAAATATTCTTTACAGAATCTGTTTGATTATAATAATGATATCGAATAACACTTTCTTTTTTTAAAGCGACAAATGTCGGTTCTTTCCATTCCTTTCTTATTACTAATGCTGCATATATGATAGAGTCATTATCTAATTCCCAATATGGATAATTAATAAATTCTATAGCAACTTCATTTGCAGATAAATTATTTTGTACATCTTTCCAAGAAACAGAGTAATTACTGACACTTAGGCGTTCTTTATTTTCTTGTAATATTTTTCTTTCAATATTGCGCATATTTGCATATATGCTATCTGCATTATTTTTCATCAATTTGATGGACTTATTATATTCATTTTTTAACAAAGAGAGTTTGGCTAAATCTTTTTGAAGCTGTATACCATCCATATCTTTAAGTGTTTCAGTTAAGGATTTCTGTAAATCAAGTAACAATCCTTTCGTCATCAATACTCCATTAAACAATATATCCTTAATTTCTTTTTTATAATTAGTAATAAATATATAGTCTGCTACATCATCATAAAATTGACGGATGATATTATAAACACTACTTCTATCTGTTTCTGTAAATGTATATAATTGTTCCTCCATATAATTTCGTATAGAAGAATTTTCTTTCTGTAAATAATGGATGAATAAAGAATCGTTTCCTATAATAAGATTGTTGTTCTTCTGAAGTTCTAAAAGTCTAATGTTATATGGATGAGAATCTCCTAATAATTTTTCAACTAACTCTAATGCCTCATTGTTTACTATTATGGATTCTTCAAAATTGTCTATTGCCTGAAGACAATATGATTTAAAGTATAATAATTGAGCATGGAGAAATGTATTTTTTTCTATTAGTTTGATTGTTTTGCTAATGTCTTGCAAACTTTCCTCATACAACTTATTAGCAACTTTATATTCAATATTATTAACCAATGGCACAATAGAATGATTAAGCTCATATTGTCTTAATATTGTAATAGCCTTTTGATTTGTCTTAAGAGCTTCTTCAATTTTATCATTATTATACAAAGACATTGCAGTATTTGCTAATGATATAGCATATTCAAGAGAGTTTTCATCCTTATTTTTTTCTTTTAAATATAAAGCCTTTGTCATATATATTGAATCTTTCTTTAAATCCCCAATATGACCATAGCATGATGAAAGATTTTCTAAAGCAATAGCATATTTATTAGATGTTTCCCCATAAATGTTTTTTATAAGAGGAGCATATTCTTCTGCATAATATATCGCTTTTGAATAATTACCTATATTTCTATAGCAACGTGAAAGATTTAAAATATTAGATAAATAATCGGGGTGGTTGATACCTTTAATCACCTTTTTGATATTAGAAGATTTTTCGTAATATTCAATAGCCTTTTCATATTGATCTATTTCGTTATGATATTTACCTAAATGTTCTAAAGATTCAGCTATCTCTTCTTTATCTTGGTTTAAATAGTTTATCTCCAAAGCTTGATTTTCTATTTCTATAGCTTTTGAAATATTTCCACTACCATAATAATAGTAAGCTAAATTACCTAAAGAAGAAGCATAATTATGACTACTTTCACCAAATAATTTCATTATGAAAATACAAGCCTCTTCACCTTTTTCTATCGCTATATCAAATTTATGAGTTCCATAATAATATCTTGCTAATTCGACAAGAGATTTGACATACAATGATTCTTGTTTTAGTTCATAAAATAATTTATTTGCTTTTTCTCCATATTCAAGAGCTTCATTTCTTCTATCATAATCTGAAAGGCATAAAGAATAGTTAAACATAGCTATAGCATATTCTAAATTATCTGTACCTACTATATCTTTTTTCAAGTAAAGAGATTTTTCTATATGAGGTAATGCATTTGAATAATCTCCTAATTCTCTGTATGTTAATCCTAATTCATTAAGAATGTTCGCATATATTATATTATTTGATTGCAAATTTGTAGGGAAATGATTTAGTGCATTTATTAAATAATTGCAGGCTTTATTATTATTACCTAAAGCAAAATAACTTTTTCCAACAACGTATTCAATTTGTGCTCTATTTATAGAGTCGTTTATTGCATTATCTTTATAATAGTCTAGAACAACTTCACCAAATTTAATGGCTTCATTATACTTCTCAATTCCTAAAGCTGAAACACTTAATGTATAGGCAGATGCAGCATATCCTGTTGATTTTTCGCCAAAAGTAATACCTCTCAATCTTGTAGCAAGTTTTGAATGATTATATGCGGAATGAAAATCAGCTTTATTTGATTCAACCGTGGCCAAGTTTGTTAATGCCAAAGAATACATATTGTCCAAACTATCTTTCGGTTGAAAATAGTTAAGCGATTCTTTCAATGGTTCATAAGCAGATTCAAATTCATATTTCCCAATATAAGAATGCCCGATAATGCAATTTGCATATGCCAAATAAGAAGAATCTTTCTTTTCATTATTTTCATAATATGAAATAACCTCTTTAGAATGCTTAATAGCGTTGTCAAACTGATTACCTAAAGCATATAAATTTGCTAAGGTCAATGAAGCAACAGGTGCATACTGGTTTTTCTTTTGATACTGTTCTGCTATACACTTATTGAAAAGTTCTAAATTAAAATTTACATGATTATTTAATAAGAAACTAAATTGAGTATAAAAGAGTAAATCTTGTTTGAACCCCTCTTCTATATTATCTTTATTTGCCCATGCTAGTAGAAGGTTAACATGCTCCTCCTTTATCTTTTCAATTGAAGATTTTACTTCGTTGAGTTTTTCTATAGAAAATGTTGTTTGTCCATTAATTGTCAATATAGAACAAATAGTAATAAGTATGTATAATAGGAGATGCTTTGTCATTTCATTAAAATATTAGTTATTAATCTCTTTTTTATTAATCTAACATAATCCACCCCATCCAATAACATGTCAAAGCAGTAATTAAAAATGTAAAAATAATCCTTTTCATATGTTTGTTAATACAAATTACTATAAATAGAGTCGTCAAAACAGGAAATTACATTATCACATTCATTTAAAAATGCTTCATATCCATTCTTATAAAATAGAATTTTAGGGAAAAGATAGCCATATCCTTCTGTGTTAACTTTATCAAATTCTTCTTTATTGTCATAATTCAATGAAGTTGAAAACACTTGTTCTATTTTATCTATAACTCCATTAAGATTCTCAGGATGATTAGAATCTATCAATCCTTCTATTTTATCAACGATGATAATACGCTTAATTCTGTTTTCACTCCAAAAATTCTTCAATAATCGATTGATATGTTCATCGTTAAAAGAGTATCCTACAATAATAATCTCCTCACTATCAAGAATATCAACTGCTAATTTGGTATAATATGCAGAATATGGATGTTCATTAAATGTAAGTTCTTTATCTCTTCCTGTTGTTAATGTTATATTAAATGATTTAGAAAATGAATTGTAAGGAGTATATTCATCTTTTAAATTATAAATGTTTTGTATTCTGTTAGAAAGTGATTCAATTGTATTATTCATGAATCTATATCCCCAAAATCTTATATTACCATGTAAAAAACAAATAGTTTTGTTCGCTTTGAAGTATTCGTTTACAGAAAAGAAATTGCGATTATTAAATTTTTCGTCTTCAATAAATCCTGTATTGAAGAATTTTCTTATAGATTGATATAAATTATCATCGTAGTTTAAAGAAACAATTGAAGATTTAGTATCATTTTTCGTGTAATTTTTAATAAACTCCATTTGTTTATTTATCATCTTTTTATAGGTCTGGGAATGGTTATTTTCTGCATTTAAAAAGATTGATAATATAACACATCTATACAAGAAAGGTATTATGTATGAATAATAATTTCTTTTGTTACCATTCTTTAACACTTTACATTTGATAATCGAATGGATGGTTTCTTTAAACACAACTTTATCTTCATAATCAAACGGCCAATTTAATAATGCTAATTTGTCAAGTACCTCACATATGTCTTCGAAATTAGAATTATAAAAATTAGACTTAATTGTTTTTATTAATTTTGTTATTTGGTGAGGAGTTCCTATATGCTCATTTGAAATCTTCCAGTATTCATTTAGAACAGTTTCCCATATCCTTTTATTCATCACTTCATTAGTAATGTATGTGGTTGTTAATGGCTGTTTGAAAAATGGGATTGAGGCACCAGCGCCAAATAATAATAATTTCATAATAATCTTAGTTTAGTGAATTAATTAAAGATTTTATGTTTTCATTCTTTTCATAGAATGGGTTTAGTAATTCAAGCGCTTTATCATCTTCATGATTATTCAAATATGCCAAAGCCAAATACCAACAAGCTTGTTGATAATACTCTGTACCCTCACCATTACCAACCAATTCTTCAAGTAAAGCAATAGCATCCTTTGTTTTATCTGCTTCCAACAAACAAATTGCTTTATAGATTAGGTAGTTTTCATCCACTTGGGAAATGGTATTGAATTTTTGCAATGCGGTAACATAGTCCTTATTTTGATAGGCTTCCATTGCATAAGTAAGGTCAGAGGAAATCGTTTCTTCTCCTCGTGACATCAATTGACTATCGTATTCCAATGGGGTATAATAAGTTTCAAACAACTTATCCATTCTACGATTGTCTTGGTAGATGTTGAATGAAAAGACAATCGCAATAATAGCAGCAATGGAAGTAATGCTCATCACCAACTTTCTGACTTTGGACTTTTGTTGACGTTTGTCCATAAACCGTTTAAGGGTTGCAATATCTTCTGCATCCCTTTCTTGACCAACTCGCCGAATGGCTTGCATTATCATCTTATCTAAGTCTTCTTTATTTTCTATCATTATATAAACCCTTTCTTTCGGAATATCGTATTAACCAAATTTCTAAGTTTTGCTCGACATCGACTTATAGTGACCATTGCAACATCTATACTTTTTGCATTTATAAGTTCTGTAAGCATCTGCATAGAATAATGATGCCAATAGTAACTAAATAGCAATATCCTGCATTTTTCATTTTCCATGCTCTTAACTATTTGATAAATAGTTTCTTGTTTCTCCTTATAAATAAGATCTTCGTCATCATCCATAATATCCGACTTTTCATTCCATAAACTTATTTCATAATCAGGAAATGGCTGTGTCTTATCCTTTTTACGCAAATAGCTGACAGACTTGTTTCTTCCTATTTGATTGATGTAAGTTTGCAAAGAGCAAGTCAAGGTCTGTAATTTTCCTGATGATATATTTTCACACAATGCCATGAAAGAATCGTTGTAGATTTCTTCACATTCTTCGTGCGACAAGGTAGGAATGGTTGCATGGATAAAGGCAAAGAAACCGGCTTTTAGTTCCATGTATATACGGCTGACTTCCTTATCATTCTGTATTTCAAATAGCATCTTCCTATCCATAATTAAAATGCATAAGTGGATTCAACCATGGGTATTTGTCGGATCGAAAGTTGGCGAACTTCCTTTTCTATCAGAGGATAGCTATTTACATTCCACGTATGGCTACCTTTCAATACTCGATAAAAAGCGTATGAAAGTGTACCATAATACTTGCCCTCTTTCTTGGTCTCAAAGTTTCGTTGGAAAGATTGGCATGCACTGATGATATGAAGAGAAGACATACCTTCGGGTTTGGATAGTGTGTTGTTTCTTTCTACTTTCTTGCTTTCGGGAGAAATAAAGAAAGGATTGGAAGAAAATACAGCACTGGTACCCCGGATAGGAGCATCGTCATCTTCTACATATTCTTCAGCACGATCGACGGTTCCGCTATGGCAAGCATCGAAAGTTACCAACAAAGAGCCATTTTCACCAAGCTTTTGACGGATACTTGCCAAATGCTTTTCTATTTCATCATCACGCAAATGATTGTTACCTTCGTAAATACCTTCTTGGTAGGACAAGGAAGCATCGTACGGAATCAAGGCTTCATCCAAGCCATCCGCTTCATCCTGGTTATCATCTTCCATTTGTTGACCATGACATGAAAAGTGAATACAGACATAATCATCTTTACACACTTGTTTAGCCAATTGAGATAATGATTGGGTAATACCTAGTTTGGTAGCCTGCTCATTGGTTAAGGTTGTTACCTTAAAACCTAACCTCTCAAATTCAGGAACAAGCAAAGTTCTATCGTTATCACTATTGATCTTGCTCCAACCGGATTCTGTCGGATAAACGGATATAGTGATAATCAGTGCATGCTTCTGTTGCGCCAGACAACAAAGGGAAACGATGCTCAATATTCCTATAGAAAACCATTTTTTCATCATTTAAAAGCAAAGTTATGTATTTGAATTTAAATCCCTAAAGAAAATTATTGAAAATTTCTTCATTTTCATGTTTACCTTTTCTTGATTATAGCGATAAACGGATGAAAAGGAATTAATAATAGTCATAAATAGTAGGAGTTATGAGAGTATATATTACAAGAGCTAATTCGATGAAGATTCTTCGAAAGCTGGATTTCAGCAAAATGGATTTATCTGGTGACGTGTATAACCGCCCTTTATTTTTCTTGAATAAGAAAGAAGAACAAGCCCTATTGGCATACAAGGAATTTGTGATGAATCCGGAAAGATTTGTAGAAGAAATCTATCAGAAGGTAGAAGTGGTAGATAATTACCGATATGTATTTGAAGGCGAATCGCCTTGTTATCATCGCAGAGAAGATTGTGAACGCTTGCATTCTGAATTTCGCAACTACGAAATACCGCAAGCTATTAGAGATAGAGGAATAGAATGGATTGAGCGCTACCGTGCATGGTTTAAGGAAAACCTTTACCTATTGGACGGAAGAGAAGATGTACTGGAAATGCGTATTTATACTGCATTCGGTATTCATGTAAAAGCAAAGGAAATCGTAAAAGAGAATTCCGGTGTAAAAACTATCATCAATTACGATTTAGGACAATTAGAAAGCAAATTGGATGAGTTGATAAAAGAAGCAGGAAGATATTATTATAAATCTCCGAAGCATACCAGAATTTTGAAGCAATATAGCAAGTATTCTTTCTTAGGGAAATATCATGAAACTTTATATAATAATACGACAGGTTATTCTGATGAAGTGGTTAAGGACTTCCTTGTAGATTATGAAGAAAGATTCAAACGTCCAATTATTGAACTGCTCTACAATTATTATCGAGTAAAGTTCAATCCTGATTTGGAAATGGAAGGATATTTGCTTGATCAATTAGGATTTAGACCTTGTGTTCATTGTCACTTATAATTTTTTTCATTTTTCTTGTTTACCTTTTACTAAATAAAGCGATAAACAGATGAAAAGAGATTAACAAAAGTCATAAATAGTAATTTTAAATAATAATAAAATGGGAGTATTAAATTTTTTCAGAAGAAAGCCTATGTTGGTAGAAGAACCGACAATGGAACAGAACGTATTGGTAGAGGACACCAACGAAGAAAAGTCTACAAACAATTTGATTACCATTACTTATGGTACGGGTAAAGCTATCGATTTAATCTACAATTTTCTGAAGGATGATTATGAAAGTAAAGGATATGATGATGCCTTGACTAATCCTGATTCTTCTTATAAAGAAATGAACAAATCCATGATCAAGAGTGCGCTTGAAATAAAATTCAAGCAAGTACGTCGCAAATATGAAGATGATTTGCGTACTATTGACTTCCACATCAATTCCAGAAAAGAAGCCGGATTGATAGAACTGGTCAAAGAACTTGAAACCAAGAAGGAAATCTTATTACAACACGTAAAGGAACTTAATACGATGGAACAGGATTTCATAAACGAAGCCCCTTATATGATGGGTATGCTCTTTTCGTATGAAAGAGGCTTTTTGAGAGGATTGGCAGCATTATCATTGGAACAAATTAAAAGCATTTAAATCATGAATACTTGGTTACGTTTAGGTTGTTTCCTTACAGGTTGGAACAGCAAAATATTAGTTCAATGCAGTGAAGCAAGTTACAAGCATTTGAAAAAATATACAGCTGCATTATTGATATTGATGATATTATGGGGATTTACCGGTTTCTGTTTTGCACAGCGATATGTACAGGCTCCTTTGTGGGGATGTATACTGTCATCCCTCATTTTTATCACTATCATTGTTCAAATAGAAAGACAGATTATTTTAACAATAGGAACCAGTAAAGTTGGATTTGTATTCAGATTATTTATCGCAATCATCATGGCTGTTTTAGGCTCAGCCATTTTGGATCAAGTAATATTTGGAGAAGATATCAAACGAAAGATGGTAGAGATTACAGATAAACAAGTGACTGAATTACTACCAGTACGTTTGAAAGTGATTGATGACAAGTTGATGGAGTTACAACATAACATCGATTCATTGGATAGAATGAATTTAGTCTTGAATGATGAAATTGCAAAGGAACCGACTTCTAGAATTGTTTCAACTTCTACTACCTACAAGAATGTACTTCAAGAAGACGGAACATATAAAAAGATTCCAGAAACAAATGTTTCAGTTACACATGTACCCAATCCTAAGATCAAACAAGTAGAAACCAACAATGTGAATCTGGACAGATTTAGAAAACAACAAGATGAATATACGATTAAGAAAATGGAAATGGAAAAAGATTTAAGAACGGAACTTTCTAACAATGTAGGCTTCTTGGAAGAACTTCACGCCATGCTTGAATTGTTAGCATCACGAACAGAAGCATTAATCTTTTATTGTATCATATTCAGTTTCTTGATATCCTTGGAATTGTTTGTGGTAGCCAGCAAAATGAGTGATAAGAAATGCGACTATGATATGATAGTAGAACATCAATTAAATGTAAAAGCTACCGCATTAGGAGAACTTGTTAGAAATATGAATAAAAATCAGGACTAAAACACTATTTATGACTACATGAACAAACTCCTATGTTCATGTAAGAATGGAGTCTGTAGGGATACACACTCCATCTCTATAAAAAGGATTATTAGATAATAATAAAAATATAAAGATTATGAAAAAAGTATTTATTTGGATTTTAACAATCATTTGTGCAGTATTCGTTCAAACATGCACAAAAGCCATATTCAAGGCTAAAAGGATGGAAGAGCAAAGAAAAGAATGGAAACATATTTCCACTAATAGTACAGAACAGAGAGCTATAAACAGAATGAAAGGGACTTCGGATATAGATAAGAAGTTGACAATTCTTGCACAGGAAATGAATAAGGATCTTCCTAAGAAACTGGATGACATAACCATTCTTCAAAAAATAGAATTGCATGAAAACAGAGAAGTACGTTATTGTTATGTCATTCTTGATGACGAATTGTATTTCTCTAAAAGTGCTATAGAAGAACATCGAAAAGAAATGGTACAAAAAGTTAAAAACACATCAGCACTAAATAAGTTCAAGGAATATGGAGTTACCATGGCTTATTCTTATAACAATTCTAAGGGTGAAAATCTTATGCTAATAAAAGTATATCCAGAAGATTATAGATAAAAAGTAAATGGGAAATAACGATGATGATCAATTCGACACTTATGCCTATATCTGGCGACGTTTATGGTGGATAGGATGTATTATTTCAGCGGTACTTAGTATAGTTTGGAATGCATGGACAACTATCCATACCATCATATTCCTATTAGGAATAAGCATAATCTATGTTTTGTCGATTTTTATAAAGAAATATAATAAACGGAAACCTTATCCATACAAAGAAATGAGAAACTTAGTAATAGAAACATTGAAACAAATAGGATGTCAAGCTGAGATTGACAAGGAAAATGAAAGTCATGTGATCTTTATGTATCAAGGTGAAAACTTCTTCATCAGCATAGAGAATGAAACAATGGTAACTTTCTATAATACGTGGTGGGGAAGTATTGACTTAAACGATCCTAACATTGATAATTTAAAAGAGGCTATCAATCTGACGAATCTTGGAAACTTGTCAAAAGTTGTCTATTCCATTTATCAAGAAGATAATAGATTAGCGGTACATACCATGTATCGTGCTTTCCTTAAAAAAGAGATTCCTGCTCTTCCTGACTTATTCAAAGCAATATTAGCAAACTTCTTTGAAGCACAAAAGGAAGTGAAAGGAAGATTCAATCAATTGAATAATGATGAAAGGATAGAAGAAAGAAAAGAACGGGTGAAAGTAAAGGGGTTCGGAACTTAATAAATTATGTAGCTATATGGAATTTAAATCATGTTTAAAAAAGAATTGTCTTATATGCGCTAGTATAGGATTTGGTGTTGGAGTAGTATGTACAATCATATTATTCTATTTAGTAGTAGCAAGTATTTTTCAAATAAAAGATGAACAGGAAGAAGTGGATAACGTGGAATATCCAATAGTCGACGATTCATATTTTGATAAATATATACCTTCCATAGAAGATATACTACAAGAACGTGAAGGGCTAAGATATAGTCGAATGGTTGATTCTGTTTATTTGACAATACCCGATGAAATCTTGATAAGCATCTTGATGAATAAAGGTACCAATGCATCTCATATTACTATCGTTGAGGAATATTTAACGAAAAAAGAAGATTATCATAAAAATTTGGATAAAGTAAAAGCGAAAGAAGCGAACAATCACTAACTTTATAGGCAAAATTGAAAACCTATGATAAAACGAATAAGGGGATTCTTCAAAAGCAAGGAACAATCAAAGGTAAATATATGTCTACCCGACCTCCCTGAATCTGATATTCGAGAGGTAAGGGAATTTGCATTGGATGGATGGAAACTTGGCAGGACACATGGATTGTCTCACTGGCAAAGAGTGGAGCGTAATGGCATCTTGCTGAGTACTAGCAATGGTTGCATCCGTGAAGACATACATATCAAGGTGATACGTTTCTTTGCTTACCTGCATGACAAATGCCGGTTGAATGATTGGAAGGACTTGGAGCATGGGGTAAGAGCTGCCGATATGTTACCGACCATCAGAGATACCATATTGAAGAGCTTTACCGATGAAGAGGTTTCTTTATTGGAAAAGGCTTGTAGGTATCATACGACGAGACATCGTACGGGGAATCCGACCATTGATGTTTGCTTTGATGCTGACCGTTTGGATTTGGGAAGAGTGGGCATCGTACCTAATCCCAAACTCATGGCAACGGAGCAAGGGGCTTATTACGCCAAGAATATTCATTGGATAGATAATTTGAATTCGAATAAAAGTCTGTAGAAATAACAACATGGAAAACAACGAAAAGATACCTTTTGCTTTTGAAGAAGCGACGAAGGACAAGTCAAAGCATATCATCAAAGTAGTCGGTGTAGGCGGAGGAGGAAGCAATGCCGTAAAGAACATGCATCGACAAGGGGTGCAAGATGTATCGTTTGCCATCTGCAACACGGATAGCAAGGCATTGGCCAGTGCCAAAATCCCCGTAAAGATCCAATTGGGGAAAGCGGGATTAGGAGTAGGAGGCAAGCCTGAAAAGGGAAGGGAAGCCGCTGAATACAGCATCGATGCCATACGCACCCTGTTCGAAGATGAAACACAAATGGTATTCATCACCTGTGGTATGGGGGGCGGTACGGGTACTGGAGCAGGACCTGTCATCGCAAGTGTGGCTAAGGAGAAAGGAATCCTGACGGTAGGAGTAGTGACCATCCCCTTCATTTTTGAAGGAAGGGTACAAATGGGAAAAGCCTTGTTGGGTGTAGAGGAAATGCGCAAGAATGTGGATGCGCTGCTCGTCATCAACAACCAACGCCTGTTTGACCTCTACTCAGATGGAATCACTAAAGCGGAAGAAGCTTTTGCTAAAGCGGACGAGATAGTGACAATTGCAGCCAAAAGCATATCAGAAATCATCACAATGGAAGGAATTGTCAGCCGTGACTTCTGTGATGTACAGACGGTTATGAAGGATGGAGGAGACGCCATCATGTCGGTAGGGCGTGCCAATGGGGAGCACCGTATAGAAAAGGCCTTCATCGATGCCTTGAAATCTCCGTTACTGAATAACGTGAAGATTGAAAAGGCACGAAGACTTCTGTACATCATTTACTCCAGCGATGAACATCAGGCAACCATTTCCGAATTGTCGGAAATCAATCTGTTCATGGAAGACTTGGCTACGGAAACAGAAGTTCTTTGGGGATTGTACAGGGATAATTCCCTGAATGAGGACGTGAAAGTGACCTTGATTGCTACGGATTTTGAAGAGGATGGAGAAAGGCTACATCAAACAAAAGAAACAGATGAAAAGAGCAAAAGGGATGCGCTGATACAATCATATTATGGAGATATCCACAAGAGCTTGAAGAAAGAGCAAGTAACAGAAACCGAAGAAAACAATCCTTCCGAAGCACCCGTAGAGATAGAAGATGACATCAGAAACGAAGCGGAGAAAGGGGAAAGTCAAAAGGCTACATTCTTGGGACGATTTATCAAGAAACTGGAAGGTTTTATGAATGAAATGGAGTAAATGACTTATCTTTGCATAAGTCTTAGAAAACTTATAACTAACTCCATTAAAAATGAAAAAGATTTTGTTGTTATGCATGGTTGTAATGGCGGTGGTAGGCTGCCAAGTCCAACCGACTCCCGGTGTGGTAGAAGTGACCGGTGGTACGATTCAAGGTGTTGTCGAAGAAGACATGACGGTCTTCAAGGGTATTCCGTTTGCCGCTCCTCCGGTGGGTGACTTGCGCTGGAAAGCTCCACAACCCGTTATCCCTTGGGAAGGGGTACGCATGGCCGACAAGTTCGGGCCAAGTCCGATGACCATGTTCGGCGGTGAAGATGCCAGCGAAGATTGCTTATACCTGAATATTTGGACACCGGCCAAGTCGCCAAAGGACAAGTTGGCGGTAATGGTGTGGATTTATGGTGGCGGGTTCTCCATGGGTACATCGTCTTCATACGACGGTGCTGCACTGGCTCGTGAAGGGGTGGTGTTGGTTACCATCAACTACCGCGTCGGTAATTTGGGCTACTTCGCACATCCGGCTCTGAGTGCCGAAAATCCTGAAAAGGTATCGGGCAACTATGGTATCCTCGACCAGATTGCCGCTCTCCAATGGGTGCAGGAAAACATCGCTCAATTCGGTGGTGACCCTGAGAAGGTGACTATCTTTGGCGAATCGGCCGGCGGTATCTCGGTAAGCATGTTGTGTGCATCGCCATTGGCTAAAGGACTTTTCCGTGGCGCTATCTCACAAAGCGGTAGTTCGTTCGGTCCTTTCGGCCCTAAATCGTATCCAGGCGAGAATATGAGAGCGTTGGCGGATGCTGAAAAGGAAGGGGCTGAGTTTGGAGAATCGAAGGGTGCAACTACCGCCGAAGCGCTTCGTGCGTTGACTCCTAAAGAACTGAACGGCCAATTCCAAGTAACCGGTGGCCCATGGCCTATCGTAGACGGCTATGTGATTCCTGACGACCAATACAAAATGTATGAGGCTGGCAATTACAACGATGTGGCCTTGCTCATCGGCTATAACTCGGACGAAGGGGACAGCTTCGGATTTACGGAAGATCCTGCCCAGCACGTTGCTTCCGTCCACGAACGTTATGAGGACTATGCAGACAAACTGTTAGCCGCTTATCCGTTGGAAGATGGAAAGGTAGGCAAATCGGCTCGTGACCTGTTGCGTGACTCTGCCTTTGGATGGGGCACTTGGGTTTGGGGACGCCTCCAAAACGAAACCGGCAAGCAACCTGTGTACATGTATTATTTCGACCAAGACCCGATGTATCCGGAAGGCGACCGCAAGTATGGCCATCGTTCGCCACACGGACAGGACGTGGATTTCGTATTCCAAAGCGTCCGCCCGGGGAATAATCCTACCGACAAGGCGCTTGAAAAGTATATCTTGAAATATTGGACAAACTTTGCCAAGTACTTAAATCCAAACGGGGAGAAGAGTGACGAACAATTGCCGGCATGGCCTTTGTTCAAGAACGAAAACTCGGAAGTAATGGTGTTGACCGGTGAAGGCCCACATCCGGCACCCGTACCATCGGAAGAGGCCATGAAGGTACTTGATGAATACTTTGCCTGGAGAAGAACTCAAGAATAATTTCTCATCCCTTATTTACACAAAAAGAAAATGCCATTCTTCCACACTGAGGAATGGCATTCTTTTTGAATTGCCATTTCAAAAGAATAGCTTATCTTTGTCTCAAAACTTACGACATGGAACAAATTCTGCTTTTTATCATCCTTATACTATTGGCCGTCAACCTTTTTGTGGTATTGCTGAGAAACAACCGCAAGCAAACGGAAGAGCTACGGAATATCATACGCCAGGAAATGAAAGAAAACCGCGAAGAACTGGCCAAGAGCATCCGGGAGCTTCGCGGGGAAATGACACAGACGCTGAACATGTCCATCCAACAGGTGCAGGACTCCTTGCACAGAAACCTGATGACTACCCACGAAATGCAACGCGAGAAGTTCGAAACCATGGGGAAACAACAGGACGAGCTGGTGAAGGCGACCGAGAAGCGATTGGACGACATGCGCATCATGGTGGAGGAAAAGCTACAAAAGACGCTGAACGAACGCATCGGGCAATCCTTTGAACTGGTACGCACCCAACTGGAGAATGTACAGAAGGGATTGGGCGAAATGAAGAACCTGGCCGAAGATGTGGGCGGATTGAAGAAGGTATTGGGCAATGTCAAGACTCGAGGAACCTTCGGCGAAGTGCAACTGGGAGCACTCCTTGAACAGATGTTGAGCCCCGAACAATATACGGCCAACGTCAAGACGAAGAAGAACGCCACAGAGTTTGTGGAATTTGCCATCAAGCTGCCGGGAAAGGACAATGGAAAGGATACCGTCTATCTGCCCATCGACGCAAAATTCCCCAAAGATGTGTACGAACAATACATCGATGCGTATGAGGAAGGCGATGCGGGGAGGATTGACGCTACCTCGAAGCAATTGGAAACGACCCTCAAACGAATGGCCAGAGACATACACGACAAATACATCGAACCGCCGTACACGACCGACTTCGCCATCATGTTCCTGCCTTTTGAGAATATCTATGCGGAGGTGATACGCCGCACGGCATTGGTGGAATGCCTGCAAAGGGACATGAAAGTGGTGGTGACTGGTCCTACAACGCTTGGAGCTATCCTGAACAGCCTTCAGATGGGATTCCGGACACTGGCCATCCAGAAGCGCACCAGCGAAGTATGGAATGTGTTGGGTGCCGTCAAGAATGAATTCGGCAAATTCGGAGGCATGCTGGAAAAGGTACAAAAGAACCTGCAAAGTGCGGGCGACCAACTGGAAGAGGTGATGGGAGTACGCACCCGGGCCATCGAAAGGAAGCTACGACAAGTGGAAGCGCTGCCTGCTGACGAGAGTCAAAAGATTTTAAGCTTGACCGACCTGACGGAAGAGGAGGAATGACCTCGCCCGTCAGCCGATAAAGATATTGACATTCAAGAAGAAGCATTCGCCGCTACCTTGTTCGAAATCAATCTTGTTTTCGCGAGCCAACCAACCGATAGCGGCACATAAATCCCTATCGGATAGTTGGGACGCTTCCTTCAAGTCGCAATAATTCCATTTGTTGTTGTTCGCCAACAGATGCCATATCTTTCCGGCATTCAAACCAATCTGATGCTTGTCCATAACAATCGTTTTATTAGAGTGTAACTTTAGAACAAAGAAAGCGTCACTTTGTTTCTTATAAACCGTCAATTTATACCTGGCAAAACCACTCATTTAAAATATTTCCACTACCTTTGCCCAGAATTTGACAGAGAAATATGAGAAAAAATAAGATAAACTGGCGCATTCCCAAGGGGGTAGAACCCACCGAATTGGACAAGAAGGTGCTGGCCTTTCAGGAGAAAGGGCATCTGGTGCCAACCAGAAGCCTCATCAAGACTCCCGAACAAATAGAAGGAATACGCAGAAGTGGCATCATCAATACGGGGGTACTCGACCTTGTAGCCAAGGAAATCCATGCAGGCATGAGTACTTTGGAGATTGACAAACTGGTGTATGAATACACCCGCGACCACGGAGCCATACCCGCTTGTCTGGGATACGAGGGCTTTCCGAAGAGTTGTTGCACCTCCGTCAATGAAGTGGTGTGTCACGGTATCCCCAACGAATTCGAGATACTGGAAGAGGGTGATATCATCAATGTGGATTGTACAACCATCCTGGACGGATATTACGCCGATGCATCGCGCATGTTCATCATCGGAGAAACTACACCCGAAAAGAAGAAGTTGGTGGATGTGGCCAAGGAATGTCTGGAGATAGGGATGGAAGCGGCCAAGCCTTTCGGCTTTGTAGGCGACATAGGCAATGCCATTGAACGCCATGCCAAGAAGAACAGATTCAGCGTGGTCAGGGATTTGTGCGGACATGGTGTGGGAGTGGAGTTTCACGAAGAACCCGATGTGGAGCATTTCGGAAAGAAAGGCACGGGCATGCTGCTGGTGCCAGGCATGACCTTCACCATCGAACCGATGATCAACATGGGTACTCACGAAGTATTTGTGGATGAAGAGGATGACTGGACGGTAGTGACCGAAGACGAGCTTCCTTCCGCTCAATGGGAGCATACGTTTGTCATGACCGAAAACGGACTCGAAATCCTCACTTATTAGTATATATAATAAAGGTATATGGAAAAGGATACAATCATATTAGGTATAGAATCGTCATGCGATGACACTTCGGCGGCCGTTATCCGAAATGGCGTACTGCTTTCCAATGTAGTAGCCAGCCAAGCCGTACACGAATCGTATGGGGGCGTAGTACCCGAACTTGCTTCACGGGCGCACCAGCAAAACATTGTACCGGTAGTGCATGAAGCGTTGAAAAGGGCAGGAGTGAAGAAAGAAGAGCTCAGTGCCATAGCCTTCACCCGAGGACCGGGGTTGATGGGGTCCTTGCTGGTCGGAGTGTCATTCGCCAAAGGACTTGCACGTTCGTTAGGCATACCCATGATTGACGTTAACCACCTGCAAGCCCACGTGTTAGCTCATTTCGTTAAAGAATCGGATGAAGACAACAACCAACCGAACTTCCCTTTTCTCTGCCTTTTGGTGTCGGGCGGAAATTCACAAATCATACTCGTAAAGGCCTACAATGACATGGAAGTATTGGGGCAAACGATAGACGATGCCGCCGGAGAAGCTATCGACAAATGCTCCAAAGTGATGGGATTGGGTTATCCTGGAGGCCCCATTATAGACAAATTGGCCCGACAAGGAAATCCGAAAGCATTCACTTTCAGCAAACCGCACATCCCGGATTACAACTATAGTTTCAGCGGACTGAAGACCTCCTTCCTCTATTCCTTACGCGAATGGATACAGGAAGATCCCGATTTCATCGAGAAAAACAAGGAAGACCTGGCCGCATCGCTCGAAGCAACCGTTGTAGACATCCTCATGAACAAACTACGGAAAGTGGCCAAGGAACGAAGAATCAAGGAAGTGGCCGTCGCCGGTGGAGTTTCGGCCAATACAGGATTGAGAAACGCATTCCATGAGCATGCCAAAAAATACGGATGGAAAATATTCATCCCCAAATTCAGCTACACAACCGACAATGCGGCCATGATAGCCATCACCGGATACTACAAGTATCAGGACAAGGATTTCTGTACAATCGACCAGCCAGCCTACTCACGTGTAACTATCTAACAACCAATAAGTAAAGAATAGAAATATGTTATTACAAAGCAAATTCATAAGCAAACAACTAAACAATACTTTCAGAAAAGAAGGGCTGACCTTGGCTACCGCCGAGAGTTGTACGGCCGGAAGCATCGCAGCTGTCATCACCTCCGTGCCCGGAAGTTCAAGCTATTTCAAGGGAGGAATCGTCGCCTATGCCGATGAAGTCAAAATCAATCTGCTGGGAGTCAATCCGGAAACGCTTGAAACCAAAGGGGCCGTCAGCGAAGAAACCGTAATTTCGATGGCCAAAGGTGCGATGAAATCGATGAATTCTGATTGTGCCAT
Source organism: Bacteroidaceae bacterium (assembly GCA_017503235.1). GTDB lineage: Bacteria > Bacteroidota > Bacteroidia > Bacteroidales > Bacteroidaceae > Phocaeicola. The sequence goes on from JAFVTL010000088.1 coordinate 25,796, forward strand.
TGCCACATCAGGCATTGCAGGCCCTACGGGGGGAAGCGCTGAAAAGCCGGTAGGAACCATTTGGATAGCCGCTATCAAGAAAGACGAAATCGCCACCATGAAGATAGAAGGGGACGAAGGTCGTGAGAAAAATGTCATGAATGCAACCCTAAAAGCCCTTAAGCTCCTTCAAAAACTGGTGCAAAACGAAGAAAATGAGGCATAAAAAACAATTATTTGTCGAATTCCTTGTATATTTAAAATAAAAGTAGTTATTTTGCACTCCGTTTGAAATACGTTAGTTGAATAAAACTATAAAAATAAGATAGCAATGTCGAAGATTTGTCAAATTACCGGAAAGAAAGCCATGATTGGCAACAATGTTTCACACTCCAAGAGAAGAACCAAAAGAACTTTTGATGTGAACTTGTTTACAAAGAAATTCTACTATGTAGAACAAGATTGCTGGATTAGCCTGAATATCTGCGCTAACGGCTTGCGTGTTATTAATAAGAAAGGCCTTGATGCAGCACTGTGCGAAGCAGTTGAAAAGGGCTATTGTGATTGGAAAAGCATCAAAATTATTGGTTAATTAAAAGGAGAGATAGACTATGGCAAAGAAAGCTAAAGGTAATAGAGTACAGGTTATCCTTGAATGTACTGAAATGAAGGATAGTGGTATGCCGGGTACTTCTCGTTACATTACAACTAAGAACAGAA
>JAFVTL010000089.1 GCA_017503235.1 Bacteroidaceae bacterium
ACCTATATATATTATATAAGACATTGACGGTTTCTGTTATTAGCTTTCCAGTCACTAGTCACTAGTCACTGCTCACTAATCTTGTACTACTTGCTTGTTCATATCTAAATCTTTCAAAGAACGCATCTTCAAAACAGCTTCCTTTCGGAAAGCGGATGCAAAGGTAAGCCGAATTTTAATTCTGACCAAACAATTCAAAGACTTTTTTTGAAGAAAAATAAAAAGTGTAACGCAAACACTTGATAATCAAAACGTGTTGAAGAACATAAAATCCAGGCTTAAAGGCAATGCAAAAGGAGAGAAAGGACAAAACTATGCTTTAGCAGGAAGAAAACAATGCTTTACGAAGTAGAAAACAATGGTTTCCCTTAATAGCAGCAAAACAATTATATTAAACCTAATATCTCCTTTATATATTATATAAGGATTTATATATTATATAAGGACGGCTCATATCTTCATAGATTTAATTAAAAAGAAGAAGAACCAAAGAGTTTTTATATTTTTGCAAAAACTTCATTCTACAAAATATGAAAATAGTTTTAGCCATCGATTCTTTTAAAGGATGTTTAACTTCCAGAGATGCAGAAAGTGCCGCAAGCGAAAGCATTATTGAGACATTCTCTAATTGTCAAATAGAAAAGATACCCATTGCAGACGGAGGGGAAGGAACCTTATCAACTTTAATGGAATACACTCAAGGTTCTCTACATACCATTTCAGCACACAATCCTTGCATGGAAATCATTCCAGCAGCATATGGTATCTCCCACGACAATGAAACTGCATTTATAGAAATGGCATCCATCAGCGGAATCACGCTCATCAAAGAAAAGCAGAAGAACCCGATGGGAACTACCAGCTACGGCACTGGAGAGCTAATTCGTGACGCATTGGAGAAAGACTGTAAACAGATTATCCTCAGCATAGGAGGTAGCGCGACTAACGACGCAGGTACGGGTTTGCTACAAGCACTCGGCTATCGTTTTCTGGATAAAGAAGGGAAAACATTAGGGATAGGCGGTAAAATATTATCCAAAATTGCGCACATAGACGATTCTCAAAAACACCCCTTAATTGATAAAGCAAATTTCACCATCGCCTGCGATGTACAAAACCCATTTTATGGCCCCAACGGAGCAGCCCATGTTTACGCACGACAAAAAGGAGCAGATGACAATATGATTCTAGCTTTAGATGAAGGTATGAAATCTTTTGCAGAAATAATTCTAAAGAAAACGAACAAAGACATCAGCCAACTACCAGGTAGCGGAGCTGCTGGAGGTATTGGAGGAACTTTAGCAGCACTTCTCAATGCCAAATTGAAATCAGGAGCTGACTTGTTACTTGAAAAGACCCATTTCCAAGAACGGATTAAAGGAGCCAACCTCATCATCACCGGCGAAGGAAAGATTGACCGACAAACCTTAATGGGTAAAATTCCAGGCAAGATACTACGAATAGGACAAGCATCGAACATACCCGTCATTGCCATAGCAGGAAAGGTAGAAGATACAGAATCACTCGCTAAGGCAGGATTTAAAGGAATCTACGCCATTACGCCTAGTTCCGTACCGTTCAAAGAAGCAATGAAACCGCATACTGCATACCAGAACATTAAAAACACATTATCCAACATCCTTCCAGAAATCATAAAAGGATAAATCAACTCCTGCTCACTTGAAATCCCTTATCCGAAAGCGACATATCCACAAAACGAGCACACGCATTCGGTGGACTCTGAGTAAGAACGGAACGAATACGCATAGCAGCTTCGGGACTTTTTGCCACCATATATAAATAACCACCACCGCCCGCTCCTGGCAATTTATACCCCAAGCAATAATCATGCACCTTACGGATGATAGATTCTATAGCCGCTGGATTTGTACCACCATCAAGCGCCTTGTTCTGTTGCCAACTTTTTCCTACCAAACGCCCCATTTCATCAAAATTTCCCTGTTGAATCGCCTCATATAGATGATGAGCATGCACTTTCATCTCACCCAGCAATTGCAAATGTTCGGAAGAATTAAGAAACATACCACGGACAATCTCCGCTAAAATACCTTTAGCCGTACGAGTAATTCCTGTATAATATAATAAATGACATTTCCGATATTCAGGATTGGTAAACAAGAAATCCGGCAACCACTTTACCAAAGGGTTCTGTTCCATTCCGCTTGGCGTCTGCAACAACTTCACGCCATGCAACACTCCCCCATATTGATCTTGCCAGCCACCACCTGTAGTTAACAACTGCTCAAGTATTAACGTACGATGGCCTATTTCATTTTTATCCCATCCCAATCCACAAAAATCAGAAATCGTCCCAAGCACCGTTGAAGCCAAAATAGAGCTAGTGCCCAAACCAGAGCCAGCCGGGACCGCCGAAAGCAAAGTTATCTCTATACCTGAGCCAAATGATTTCAATTGCTCCTCCAACGACGCATACTCATTTATTGAATACCCCGGTTGAAAACCAGCCAGCACCAAAGCTGCTTTAGGAATAGAAAACGGAGAGCCTATTTTACAAAAATCAGCCATTTCATCGTATGATTTAACGACTTCCATTGCACCCATGTCTATTGAGCGGAGCACCACTTTATATTCCTTACATGGTTTTACATAAACCTGCAAAGGAGGTTGTCCATTCAATTCTATAGCCATATTCACAACAGCTCCTCCCTCATATAAGCAATACGGAGGCGTATCAGTCCATCCTCCCGCCAAATCTATCCGAACAGGGCTTCGTCCCCAAACTATTTGATCCGCATAAACCGATAAAACAGGATGTTGTTTTCGGCTTAATGCCGACTTAGTAAGCCCGTTGCGCATCAATTCAAACGCTCCATCCTCAAATTCGCAATAAGCCTCTCCACGCAATCGAGAGACACAAGCCCGAAACATTTGATCACTTACCCTATTCATCAACGGACGTTTTTCCGACAACACACCGGGAAGGGGTAAGTCATTTACCACATATTGCTTGGCAGCATCCTCCAAATCCAACTGATAAAACACACTATGTTCATGATTCTTTGCCAACGACAACCAATTATCTTTCCTAAACGTATCACGTTGAGCAAATAGTCTGCGAAGATTTGCATTGGAAGAGATGTCATCAGCCGACACTTTTAAAGAACGTTCCCACCTAATCTTTCCTTCCTCTAAATGAGGCTCTGACACCATCCAACGAAGCATTAATTCCAAATCGCCCAACGATTCTGAGACAGGAAACAAACAAGCCGACTGTAAGTCCCCACCCTTTTCTATCGTTTCAGGAATCAACCCACGTTCATGCAACCAAACAGACAATGGTTTTCCCAAATATAAAGTTGAAGAATCCTGTACACTTCCTCTAAATGGATCATTATACCCATACGGCCGAAGTACATAAGCCGATTCTCCCCATGGAACAACATCCACACACGAACCAGCCGGAAGATCCAACGTCCAATCATTTTCCGGTACCCCAGTTATCACCGAACGATTGTGCAATGTCCATTTCTTACCCACACAACTATTCTCTATCCAAATTTCAAAATTGTCAGCATTCATCGGGGTTTCTACAAGAGCATTCTGCACAAACATAGCTGGATGTGGCTTAATCTTATTATGCATAATCTCACGTTGATCTATAACTAAATTCTGGACAGCCAATGTAGAAGATATCAGTTCCCTACTTGTTCCATAATGATAGAAATATCCCCCATCCAACGGTAATATAGAAACACTCAACGCATTCAATTCTTCATCCGAATACCGAGGATTAGCACCAAGCGCCAAACCTAATTCCGCATACAAATCATAATAAGAAAAAGAGCCATCCCGACATGACCGTTTCATCAACACATCCACCGCCTTGTCACTTAACAACCAAACACCAATATCCATTAAAAACAGATGAGATTGCATCAGCTCGCTCAACTCCTCGACTGATGGTTTTTGAAGCATATAATCCAATTGCCCTGGTGATGTCCGAGACATGACAAACACCCCGTGATTTTTCGCTAATTCCGGTTCCACCCACATGCCATAACATACCACATCGGCTTCAGGTATAGAACGAAGCTTTCCGTCATGACGTATATACACATCACCACTAGCTATCAAGGTATGGATAGACTCTGGTGCTCCTTCAATAATTCGTTCATATAAAGGAAGTTGTAGAGACAACAAGTTTTGACCTAACCGCTGTCCTCTAGCCCATCGGAAAACAGGTATAGGTGTCAGTATTTTCCCCGAAGGAGCATAGCCAGGCAGACGACGGCTCTGCCCTCCAGCATGAAGCAAAATTCGTTTTTCCTGTCCCAACCACTCAGAAAACGCCATATCCGGAGCCCATTCCTTCCGGCACGACTCTAACAACCAAGCGGTACCTCCTCCCGAACCTAATTTGCAACCAACCGGATCAGAAGTACAAAACCACTCCGTTCTATCAAGTTTTTCCAGCTCGTGAAAGCAATCCACCACATTAGGCGGTAAAGACAACAATTTTTTCATATCACCTCTTCCTTTACGACACAAAGATGATTATTTTCCTTCAAAACGCCAAAAAGAAAGATTTTTTTTGCTTATTTCGACGCAATAACCTATTTTTGCTGATTCATAACAAATTACATAATACGCATACAATGAAAGATTTTATTAAGTTTACATTTGCCAGCCTCTTAGGCGTTCTGCTTGCTGGTATTGTATTTGCTATTTTAGGCATTGTTTCCATGGTAGGGATGATGGCATCTTCGGACACAGAAACCGTCGTAAAAGAGAATTCTATTTTCATGCTAAAACTGAATGGAACTTTATCCGAACGAGCTTCTGAAAACCCCTTCCAAAGTTTTCTTGGAGAAGAAAACACCAATTATGGGTTAGATGAAATTTTGAGCTCCATCCAGAAAGCTAAGGACAACGAAAACATCAAGGGTATTTATCTACATGCAGAAGCACTCGAAACATCATTCGCTTCATTAGAGGAAATCCGTTCGGCTTTGATGGATTTTAAGGAAAGCGGGAAATGGATTGTTGCATACGGTGACCAATACGACCAAGGTACATATTATTTGGCTAGTACAGCCGACAAGATTATCGTCAATCCACAAGGAAGCATTGCTTGGCATGGTTTGGCTTCTCAGGTTGTTTTTTTCAAAGACTTGTTGGGCAAACTTGGTGTAGACATGCAAATATTCAAAGTAGGAACCTACAAGTCGGCCGTCGAACCATTCATCGCAACTGAAATGAGTCCTGCAAACCGAGAACAGACAACAGCATATATTACTTCCATTTGGAACAAGTTACTGGAAGACATTTCCGCTTCACGTAACCTGTCTGTAGACTCCCTGAATTATTACGCCGACCAGATGATGGACTTGAGACCAGCCCAAGATTACATTACTTATGGAATGGCAGACACTTTGATGTACAAGGATGAAGTGTTGAGCTATTTGAAAAACATGTCAAACAGAGAAGCGGATGAAAGCCTTCGTACCCTCAGCCTGGAAGACATGAAGAACGTAAAAAGAAATGTTCCAAAGGATAAGAGTGGCAATATCATAGCTGTATACTACGCATATGGTGAGATTGACAACAGCACATCTACCGATGAAGGCATTGATTCTAAAAAAGTATGTAGAGATTTGCGCAAACTTCGCGAAGATGAAACTGTTAAGGCTGTGGTATTGCGTGTCAATTCTCCGGGTGGAAGCGCTTATGGCTCTGAACAGATTTGGAATGAAGTCGTAAAGATGACTGCAGAAAAACCCGTAATTGTTTCAATGGGGGATTATGCTGCATCAGGCGGATACTACATTTCATGTGCTGCCGATTGCATTGTAGCCAATCCTACCACACTGACAGGTTCAATTGGCATCTTCGGGATGTTCCCCAATATGGAAAAACTGTTCAGCGACAAGCTGGGACTGAACTTCGACATGGTCAAGACCAACAAATTGGCTGATATGGGTGACTTGACTCGTCCTTTTAACGCTACAGAAAGTGAAATCATGCAGAACTACATCAACAATGGATACAAGTTGTTTGTGAAGCGTTGCGCTGATGGTAGAGAAATGACAACCGAAGCTATTGAAAAAATAGCAGAAGGACGCGTATGGACAGGAGCAACAGCCAAAGAACTGGGACTGGTAGATGAACTCGGCGGTTTGGACAAGGCATTGGAAATTGCAGCGGAAAAAGCCGGTGTAGAAGCATATAGCACAATTACCTACCCTGCCAAGGAAGGAATGTTCTCGTCGTTACTGAACCAAAGCAAGAATGACTACATTGAAGGTAAGTTAGAAGAATCGATAGGCGAATATTATCACCAATTCAAATTCATCAAGAATCTTAAGGAGGCAGATCCCGTTCAAGCACGTCTGCCATTTGAAATGATCATCAAATAACTGGATGAGCGATAATCTTATCAAAATAAACAAGTGGCTATACCCTGCTTCATGGCTTTATGGAGCAGGGGTATACCTCCGTAACAAGATGTTCGACTGGGGTATATACAAGGAGCGGAGTTTTCCACTTCCTGTAATATG
>JAFVTL010000090.1 GCA_017503235.1 Bacteroidaceae bacterium
GGCAATGATATTGTCTGCATCGAGTACGACTATGTAATCGTATCTTGATAGAGTTTCTTCGTTGCTTTGTTTCTCTGGATGGCAATGTTTGATGGCCGTTTGTAAGGCAAGGGCTTTAGAACTTTCTTCAAATTCGATTTTCAAGACTTCGATTCCTAAGGTTTGCAAGGCTTCATTGGTTTGGTCGCTCATCCGATCTGAAATGACTAATACGTGATAAGCATCTGTTTGATAATCTTGGGCAAGAGCAGCATTAGCGGTGTCTAAGATAACTTTATCTTCTTTATAGCTTGGAATTAGAAGTAAGAAACGGGCATACTGATCTGTAGAGGGAATCTTCTTTTCTTTGGCAAATAGAGCCGCGAATGCAAAAAGAGCCAAGTAGCCTACACAGATAATGAGGTAGGCATAAAGAAGTGTTTCTATATATGTTATTCCAGCACTTATCATTTATCTTTATGTTCTTAAATATTATTATGAAGAAACATAGTCAAAAGAGACATTCCTAGAAATAAAGTGGATGTGTTTGAGATTCTTCGCTTCGCTCTGAATGACAGTTAATATTAAAGTGCTTCTTGTCTTATTTTTTATGGAATCCCAATACATTCAACAGCATACCTATTCCCATGGCAGGAATGGAGCGGATGGCTTTGTTGAACTTATGGTCGACCAAATAGTCGGGAATGGCAAAGGCCATGGCCAATAATAAGGCCATAATCAATCCCCACCACTTCAAGCCCTCCATCCAATTCAGATAGGAGGTTATCAATCCCATACCGATAATGACGGCTAACAGGATGGTTCTTGGGAAGGCAATCCAATTCAGAATACGGTCGGCATAGTCAAAGTTCCCGCTTAACAAAGCTCCTGGCAGACGAAGGATGTTCGAAAACAAAGAGGCATATTGGGTTTTGATGCCGTTCTTCCGTTGGTTATAGAACTTCCGGCGTCCTTCCTTGCGATTGGCATATACATGGGCTTTGTCCAAGTATTCCACATAAATGCGTTCCCGAAGCAATAGGGATTCTATCGCTTTTTCGTCTTCATAGTCATTTAATTCTTCAATGATACTTTTCATCCATTGACAATCGAAAGCCATACCTGAACCGTTCAAGGTAGCAGATAAGCCGATATTAACATGACCGGCTCGATAAATGCAATTGTTGATTTCGTCGGCAATGGCATTCAACATACTGGTATTGTTGCTTCGTTCCAAACGGATACGATGACCTTGGATGGCATTGGAACCGCTGGAATAACTGTCATTAATCAGATTCAGAAAATCGGTTTTGACGGTATTGTCAGCATTCATAATCAATACTAAATCGTACAGACCATCGGGGAGTTGACGTACACCTTCCTTGACAGATTTCATTTTCGAACTTTTCCCTTCAAAATTCACTTTTAGCACTTGGATAGGGAGCCCGGATAAAATCCGATTGGTTTCCTCGTGTAGCTGGTCGGAGATGACCATGATATCGTAACAGTCGACTGGATAATCCTGGTTTAAGAGCGATTCAACAGTCGGTAGGATATAGGTGTCATCCTTATAAGCTGGAATTAAAATCGCAAAACGATGCTTCTTGCGGGATTCACCGTAGCGGTCCGAACGTTTGAACATTCCTCCCATGAGTGAATAGAAAAATTGGTAGGCTACCGAAAAGGTACTTAACCAAAACAGGATATTTTCAATGTATTCAAAGGCTGTCATAGGTCAACTCATTTTAGGTTTCAATTTAATAAAGTCATGGATACCCCTTAGATGGGCTTGGCAAATTCCCTTTTGCTGCTTGAGGATAGCCCGCATGCATTGGACGGGTGTGGCGATGCACAATAGATATAGGATACTGAGGATGCGGATAAGGCCGGTACGATTGCGATAGGCATAGAGCAAACGGTTACGGCTGAGATAGAATGCTTTTAAAGGGCTGGTATCTCCTATTGTACTGCTTCCTTTATGGAGAATTTCACAGGAAGGTTCAATCCAAAGTGTATATCCTTGGCGGTTCATAGCTGAACACCAGTCCAATTCCTCATAATACAAAAAGAATATTTCAGGCATTTTATCGACTTTCTGAATGGCTTCCCGTTTGAAAAGCATGGCGGCTCCATGTAGGTAGGGGGTTTCTTTTGCAGGGAAGGCGGATGCATCTGTAGTTCCTTCACCTATAGCCCGATTGCGTAAGGTGATAGCGGATAGTGGAGTATACCCAGCATATTGAATGGTACGATGTTGGTTGCAATCCCGAATCAATGGGGAAACTCCGGCGATTTGTGGGTCTGATTCCAATCGTTTGATTAGATTTTGGAATGTATCCTTCTCTATGAGGGTGTCGTTGTTCAGAAAGAACCAATATTTTCCTTGGGCTATCTCCATACCTTTGTTGTTGGCACCGGCAAATCCCAAGTTCTTGTCATTGCGAATGACTTTTACTTGTGGGTATAATTGTTGCATGGACAAGGCTTCATCAGTTTGGGAAGCATTGTCCACCACAATCAATTCGTAGCTGACGGAATGGATGTGTTGGATGCAAGAATCCAGAAATTCCCGTGTGTCTTTCCATCCGTTGTAATTGACAGTGATAATCGATATGTCAATCGGTAGGTCTTCCATGAGCTTCGGAATATTGTTTGTCAAAGTAGGGTGCCAAGAATACCAAGGTCAAACAAGTATAAATCAGCGGTCCGTTCGGAAATTGGAAATATATTTGGTTGGCGTAGGAGGCTACCAACATCCCTGCTGTTCCGCAAAGCATACCGGTCAATGGTCCCCGTATCTCTGGATTACGGACTCGGAAGAGTAGGATGCAACACCCACAGATATACATCAATACTTGCAGTACCAAATAGACAATTAGTCCTACTTTACCGGTATGGATCCAAATATATACCAATTCAGAGTCGGGTGGGCAGGTAGCCACAAAGTAATATTTATTCTGTGGTGAAATTTCTTCTCTGTCCACTCCCAATCCGATTCCAAAGGGTATTTCGGACATATAGGCTTTCAAAGCTCGTTGATTATGAAAACGCACTTGTAAGGAGGCGTCTTCGGTATCAAAGACGGTTCGCATACGTCGAATGAGGCGATTCCCATCACCGATTTCAGTGTATTTGAGAATGAGTACTCCAAATATTAAGATGAAAGCGGATGATAGTCCAATCTTCCAATTTTTACATAGAAATACAAATAATCCTAATCCGGCTATTGGTACGGCCATGGCTGCTCGAGTACCTGAAATAAGTAATCCATATCCAGCACCAGCAGCTACTATCAAGTAGAATATTCTTAAATATTTGTTTTTAGTATAGAAGGATGAAAGGAAAAAGACAACTAATGATAATCCCATTCCACAACCATAATTAGCTGCATCGGTAAAAAAAGAAAAATAACGGATTCCCGTTCTTAATAAATGGGTATTTGCGCCTCTCGTTAAAACCCAAATTAATTCGGCTGAATCAAAACCATGATTCTTTTGCATATAGCCCTTTGCTACTGCTAATAAGGTTAGTATGCCCCATAGCATCAAGAACCAGTGGACAAACTGATATTTTTTGGCAGAAATGGAGATTATTATAGAAGTAATTACAGCATATAGGGCTACAACTCGTACATTGCCTAACCAAGCTGAAAAATGAATGGTTCCTGTCGCATTGTTAGCTACATTAATGGTGCAATAGAGAAACCAAATCATGGTGAAGGCAAAGTAGAGATTGAATATGTTGCGAAAATTATCCTTGTTTTCTAAATTGCGCAACAGTGTCGTTGCAAAAATAAAGCCGAAGATAATATCAAATAGTACAGATATTGGAATTGGTATAGTAATATATCGACTAATACCCATTATAAAATAGTTTACAGCAGCGAATATAATTAAAACTAAGTATTCCTTCTTAATACATAAGTATATTAATATTAATATCAAAGGAATAAAACTCAATATAATGGGAATCGTGGGCTCAAATTGAATAGCAGTATAGATACATAAAAGGATTGCTATGGCCCAAAATGTCATAGCAAATCCTTTTTCTTGAATAAAATGTTGTATCTTACTTCTCATTTTGAGGATATTCAACAGCGGTCAATCCTAATTGGAAGAGTTTGTATTCCAAATTCTTAAAGCGGGTATATGGAGGCAACTGGCCGGTAAAGTCTTGAACCGCATCACGTTCGGCTTGGGTCAATACCAACATCATCGGTACTTCATCTTCCTTCTTATCCATCAAACGTTTGTACATCAGTTGATCAGTATCCTTCCAAGTTCGGTTGGCACGTACCAACATCAAGTTGATGGAGGCTTCATTTAAAAGGGAAGGAGTGATGGGGTTATTCTTTAACACGGGATATTCCACAATGGCGATTTCATCCGTTTTCCAATCTGGACAAAGTTCACTTAGACTCTTGGCTTGTACATATTGGCGATCTTCACTCAGGAAGTCTTCATCGTGGGTGATGCGACGTACACTCAATCCCATACTCTTCCAATACTCTTCCAATGCCTTGGCTACATGGGTCTTGCCATCCTTGTCTTCCATACTCAGTAGGTTGACTATGCGTTGTTGTTTGCCATCGAAGTAAGGGAGCAGGTTGGTACTGAGTTGTTTAAGTGCCATTTCATCTATGGCCTTGTTATAACGACGGTAGCGTACTTTATTGGCTCTTGGGAAGACTCCCAATACTTTACCACCCGTGATTCGTTCGGCACGCATCTTATCCCGTAAAGTTCGGTCGAGCAATTCCACAATCAAGAAGTAACCGATGACTGCAATCAAGATACCCAACATGGCTGCCAAAATAATCATTCTACGGGCTGTCGGTGAAGAAGTCAATGGGAAAAGTGGGGGGTTCATCACCTTTAAAGAAGCGGAGGTCATCTCCAAATTCTTTTGACGAAGAATGGCTTGGTTCAAAGCATTGAGGGTGGACATATAGTTTCCTTCTACAAATCCAATATTACGTTCTTTACGATTGATTACAGCTCCAATTGGGGAGAAGTATAGAAAATCACGATCCAATTTCTCACGCATGATGTCACGGGCCTGGATTTGTGCCAAAGTTTTTTCACGAATCACCACTTGTTCCAACCATTGAGTTACTAATGTTTCGTATGATACATTGTTCGTAGAGGCTGTTTCCTGACTCAATTTCATGGCTAAGTCACTGATGTTTTTTTCTGCCTGTTCCAATTGTTCCTTCTTTTGGCTCAAATTTGTATTGTTAGATTCTTCAGGTGTGATTTCCAAGGTGGAAATTTGAGTGTTGAGTTTGGATATGGCATTTAAGTTATCCATAAACTCGTTGTTAGTACGAATGGCTTTAGCTAAATCTCCTAATTTGTACTCATAAAAATCAATTAAGGCACGACTGGTGGAAGAATTAACCAATAAATCATTGTCCATCATTTGGTATTGGGCGTCCATTACGGTCAACTGTTCTGTTTGTTCGGCGTAATTGATAATACGATGTTCAATATTATATTGTATAAGAGAGTCTTCGGCTGCTGTCAATTGTTCATGTAAACGAGCCAACTCTTGTCGGAAAAAGTCAATAACATTATTCGTTTCACCGTAACGGAGTTCACGGTATTGCTTTACAAATTCTTCGTTTAGGATTTCCAACGTATTATATGCAATCCCGGGGTCATTGGCAGAATAACCGATTTCAATCAAATCACTATTATCCAATTGGACGACCTTAATCTTTTGAGATAATACGGGAATGCTGAAATAGGGATGGGTATAATTTAAAAGTCCGTATACAAAGTTGTTGGCGTTGGGACGTTCGTAAGCGATCAAGTTGTTCAATGTACGCTCTTCATCTTGTCGGTCAATCAATGCTTTGACTTCCCGAGGAATGATGGCTTCCAGTTCCTGATAATGCTCTGCTGTGATGTAGCTGGTGTTCTTTTCGGCATCGCCATAAATCAGACAGCGAGTCAACAAACGGAGTGAAACCACTTTTAAGGTACGCTCGGTGGTAATAATATTAATCAAGTTGCTTAGATGAACATTGGCATTTCGTGTATCAGTTGCATCTACGTTATAGCCTGTGATAATCCCTGTATAAATAGTCGTTTTTACATCAAAAGACTTGTCCATGTTACTGGTTAAAATATATGTGATTATACCTACAATTATTGGTAACAATACCATGTACCAACGGATGCGGTAAAAGAAGCGGACGATGTATTTGAATAATTCCATAATGTTTTATTTTTCAGTGATGGTTGTTGGTTCGTTTTGAATAGTCAAGATTGGAGTGTGAGAAATAATTTCCAAGACCAACAATTGCTCGTTAATGGTAGCGCGTAAATTTTCATAATTTCTATTGGCTTCAAATTCCTCTCTCTTTAATTCAGCTAATTCAGATATTGTTGCTCTTCTATTACGATATTCTTGTTCGGTAACGGCTGTTGCACCTTTATATAATGCCAAATGTTCAGCAGAACGCTTCAGTGTTTCGATATTTGACAAAATGGATACATAAAGGTGTGCAATCTGTTGTTTCAATTGGTCGTATGCCTGTTCCTTGGCGTATTCTGCTTTTTCTACAAGAATACGTTGGCGCTTTACCTTGCCTCCCAAATCGAAAAGGGTTTCGAGGGGGATGTTGACATTACCACCCACATTCCAATAATCCTGCTCAATACCACTGTATTGATAGAAAATAGGAGTCATGATGTCGGTAACGGTACCGTAGTTGTCGGTTACACCGTGGCTATAAGCGGCGCGGGCAGTAAAGAAACTGAGCCAACCTCTCTTTTCCTTGGCCAACAACTTCTTCTGAAGTTGCTTTTCCTTTTCCAACATCTTGACGGTCGGGTTACTGGTAGCGTTGGCATACAACACACTCAATGGGGGAAGTTGGAGGGTGGCAAAGTCCACATCCAAGTTAATCACAACACTGTCTGCCGGTGTTGCTCCTGTTTCTTGGTCTCCGGCTTGCTGGGCGTGTAGTGCCAACGAAAAGCAGCACAGAGACAACATGATATACCATTTCTTCATAATCGTACTGTTTAGCTTTCGCCCTTCTGGACAAAAGCGGTCAATGTCTTACATATAATCTTTATATCGTACCAGAAAGAGAATTCCTTTCCGTATCTTAAATCCAATTCCTTGCGTTCCTGAGCGGAGATTGTACTGATGTCCCCCTTCCTTTCGACTTGCCAAAGGCCGGTAAGACCTGCCGGTGCCATGAATCGGTCGATGCTGTCATCGTTGGTCAGCAGTTCAGCTTCGTATAAAGGAAGCGGACGGTTGCCCACTACGGACATGTCACCGCGAAGGATGTTGAACAATTGTGGCAATTCGTCCAAGCTGTATCGGCGGATGAAGCGTCCAACCTTTGTGACACGAGGGTCTTTTTCAATCTTGACGAATGCGTTGTTTTGTTCGGCATTACGCAATGTAGAGAAGTCTTCTTCCGGGATGATGAAGTCGTCGGAAACAAGCATCACTCCTTCATCGCCAATCATCAAGTTGCCCAAATCTTCTTGGTTGATTTCCTGCTTGTTGATGGGGGAGGATGCGCTCTCTTGATAGACATTTCCGTCCTTCAGTTCTTTCAGACGCTTGTCGGCATCGGTATACATCGAGCGAAACTTGAAGAAGTCGAAAATGGTGTAATTGGTTCCTACACGTTTGGACTTATAAATGATGTTTCCTTTACTTTCCAAGCGGATGGCAATGGCAATGAGAAGGAAAATCGGAGACAGCACAATGATGGCTATGCTTGAGAATACAATGTCGAATATCCGTTTCCAGAGGGGGAGCACAAAGCGCTTGACTTGCTTCTTGTTGCGGTCGTTGGCATAAAGCAATTCCTGACGGCGCTTGATTTTGGTAATCTTGGATTCGAGTTCCTGTGCCGTAGCTTCGGGATGGATGGTGTCATTGATGCCACATTTCAGGTAGGCTTCGCTCTCTTCGCGTGACAAACCACCTGTGACAAGTATGACATATCCCTGATAGAACTTCTTTCTGAACTTGGTAATGTGGGTGACATCTTCTGTCAATTTGCCTTGTTCAAAGAAGACAATGGTATGTCTGCTGGAGCGTTTCTCCATGCACAGATTGATGGCATCCAGATAATTGTCCGCATGGGTTATCTGTATGTTTTCCTTCTGTTCAAGACCTGTCAGGAAATCCTTGTCCTTATTACCTATATATATAAGATGAGTCATTCGTTTAGCCGATTGTTTTCTTTACTCTAATCTTCAGTTCCATGGGGTTGAACGGCTTGACAATGTAATCGGAAGCACCGACTTCGAGCAGACGGATGCGTTCGCTGGTACTGTCTTCGCTACTCAGCATGATAACTGGAATGTGCTTGAACAATTCGTTACCCTTAATCCATTCCAGGAAGTCATCGCCACGCATTTCTGGCATACGGATATCTGAGATGATGAGGTCGGGAACATTCCCTTCCTGAAGCCACTTCATGCCTTGGATTCCATCCGGCAACCAGGTGCAATCGTAGTCACTTGTCAAGTAGATGGAAAGCACTTTGGCAATGGTTTCCTTATCGTCCAAAATTAAGATTTTTTTTCTCATACTGTGCTGAATGTATAGTTTCTCTGATACAAATGTAGGTATTTTTTTGTTATGAAAAAGCTTTTTAACGATTTATTTCTCTTAATGATAGTCTTAAATCGTTGTTTTTGTGATAAAATGATTGATTCTCCTCCCTTGTTGAATGATTCTCCCTTTGTGACTTCGTCTTTTTTCATTTGGTAAAACGATGCTTTACGGTTCATAAACCATAGTTTTATGACTCGTAACTCATTGCTTTTTGATTTCGTTTTTGATAGTTGTATTTCGTATGAAAAGTGCATTTTTTCTTATTGTAAGATGTACAATATGCATAAAACTGGAAAATAATGTTTTACAACACTAAATTTATGAAATTTTGATGGTTGTTATATTGGAAAAACTATTTATCTTTGTGACGTAATCATCGTTGTGAAAGAACTGATGCGGAATGGAACTAAAAATTAATCTGAATGTATCTGTCGATTGTGTGCTGATTGGCTTTGACGGCGAACGCTTCAGAGTGTTGCTGGTCAAACAGTTGGGCAAGCAACTGGATAAGATGCTGAATGATATGAAACTTCCGGGTAGTTTGATTTATGATGATGAAGACTTGGATGAAGCTGCACGAAGGGTGCTGAATGAACTGACGGGATTGAAGAATGTGAAGATGAAACAGTTCAAGGCGTACGGCTCGAAAAACCGTACCCGAAACCCGAAAGATGTGCTGTGGTTGGAGCGTTTCCACCGTTTGGACAATCGGAAGATTGACCGGATTGTGACGATTGCGTATCTGGCATTGGTGAAAATCGACAAGCGTTTTGAACAATTGTCCGATAAATATGATGCCCGCTGGATGCCGGTTGACGAAGTGGAAGGATTGGCGTTCGACCATTATGAGATTCTTTGCGATGCATTGGCGCACGTACGCCATTATGTGGAAATGATGCCATCGGTCATGTTCGACCTCTTGCCACGCAAATTCACCGCATCGCAACTGAGAGCTTTGTTCCAACGAATCTACGATAAGGAATATGAAGTGAGAAACTTCCATAAGAAAATGGCCCAAATGCCGTATGTCGTACCCCTCGAAGAAAAAGAAGTGGGAGTGTCGCATCGGGCAGCCAGATTGTATAAGTTTGACAGGGCTATATATAATAAGGTATATAGATAACATTATTTATAACTGTAAAAATTGAGAGAATATAATGAGTAAGTATTTATTGGGTTACGATATAGGTAGCTCGTCTGTAAAAGCCAGTTTGGTGAATGCAGACACAGGTAAATGCGTATCTTCTGCTTTCTTCCCGAAAACGGAAGCCGCTATTCTTGCGGTACAACCCGGATGGGCAGAACAAGATCCGCAAAACTGGTGGGAAAACTTGAAGTTGGCTACCCAATATGTGATGACACAAAGTGGTGCCAAGCCAGAAGAAGTGGCAGCTATTGGTATCTCTTATCAGATGCACGGATTGGTATGTGTAGACAAGGACCAGAATGTCCTTAGACCTGCTATCATCTGGTGCGACTCACGTGCTGTACCTTATGGCCAGAAAGCATTCGAAACCATTGGCGAAGAACAATGCTTGTCACACTTGTTGAACTCACCGGGCAACTTTACAGCATCCAAGTTGGCATGGGTAAAGGAAAACGAACCGGAAATCTATGCAAAGATTGACAAGATTATGTTGCCGGGCGATTATATCGCTATGAAACTGAGCGGTACCATCTGTACAACCGTATCGGGCTTGTCAGAAGGTATGTTCTGGGACTTCCGTAAGAACGAAGTGGCAAGTTTCTTGATGGATTACTACGGATTTGATTCATCGTTGATACCTGAAATCAAGCCTACTTTCTCTGAACAAGGTCGCGTAAACGCTTGGGCAGCACAAGAATTGGGATTGAAGGAAGGTACTCCGATTACATATCGTGGTGGTGACCAGCCGAACAATGCTTTGTCTTTGAATGTATTCAATCCTGGTGAAATCGCTTCTACCGCAGGTACATCTGGCGTGGTATATGGCGTAAACGGTTCAGTAAACTATGATCCGAAGTCACGCGTGAATACCTTTGCTCATGTGAACCATACCGCTGAACAAACTCGTTTGGGTGTATTGCTTTGCATCAATGGTACAGGTATCTTGAATTCATGGGTTAAGCGTACCGTTGCTCCTGAAGGTATTTCTTATGCTGATATGAACGACTTGGCTGCTCAAGTAGGTATCGGTAGTGGTGGCGTAAGCATCCTTCCATTTGGTAATGGTGCTGAACGTATGTTGGAAAACCGTGAAATCGGTTGCTCCATCAATGGATTGAACTTCAATGTACATGGCAAGCAACACATTATTCGTGCTGCTCAGGAAGGTATCGTATTCTCATTCAAGTATGGTATCGACATTATGGAAGGAATGGGTATTCCTGTCAAGAAGATTCATGCTGGACATGCCAACATGTTCTTGAGTCCGATTTTCCGTGATACATTAGCAGGCGTTACAGGTGCTGTGATTGAACTTTATGATACAGACGGATCGGTAGGTTCAGCTAAGGGTGCTGGTATCGGTGCCGGTATCTACAAGGACAACAATGAAGCATTTGCTACACTTGACAAGTTGGCGGTTATCGAACCGGATTTGAAGAATCGCGATGCTTATGCAGAAGCCTATGCACGTTGGAAATCTCTGTTAGAAAGAATGTAATAAACAATATTATTAATCATTTATAATCAATTGAATTATGGCTAAAGAATTTTTTCCTGGAATTGAAAAAATCAAATTTGAAGGTAAAGAAAGTAAGAACCCTATGGCATATCGTTACTACGATGCCAATAAGGTAGTGATGGGTAAGACTATGGCCGAATGGTTGAAGTTCGCTATGGCTTGGTGGCACACTTTGTGCGCTGAAGGTGGCGACCAATTCGGTGGTGGTACTAAGAAGTTCCCATGGAACGGCAACCCTGATAAGGTACAAGCTGCTAAGGATAAGGTAGATGCTGGTTTCGAATTCATGCAGAAGATGGGTATCGAATACTACTGCTTCCACGATATCGACCTTTGCGAAGAAGCTGCTACAGTTGAAGAGTACGAAGCAAACTTGAAGGAAGTGGTTGCTTACTTGAAGCAAAAGCAAGCAGAAACAGGTATCAAGTTGTTGTGGGGTACTGCTAACGTATTCGGTAACGGTCGTTACATGAACGGTGCTGCTACAAACCCAGACTTCGACGTTGTTGCTCGCGCTGCTGTTCAAATCAAGAACGCTATCGACGCTACTATCGAATTGGGTGGTCAAAACTACGTATTCTGGGGTGGTCGTGAAGGCTACATGTCTTTGTTGAACACTGACCAAAAGCGTGAAAAGGAACACTTGGCTACTATGTTGACTTTGGCTCGCGACTATGCTCGTTCAAAGGGCTTCACTGGTACATTCTTGATTGAACCTAAGCCAATGGAACCATCTAAGCACCAATACGATGTAGATACTGAAACAGTTATCGGTTTCTTGAAGGCTCACGGTTTGGAAAAGGACTTCAAGGTAAATATCGAAGTAAACCACGCTACTTTGGCTGGTCACACATTCGAACACGAATTGGCAGTTGCTGTTGATAACGACATGCTCGGTTCTATCGACGCTAACCGTGGTGACTATCAGAATGGTTGGGATACTGACCAATTCCCAATTGACAACTACGAATTGACTCAAGCTATGATGCAAATCATCCGTGGTGGTGGTCTTGGTAATGGTGGTACTAACTTCGACGCTAAGACTCGTCGTAACTCAACAGACTTGGAAGATATCTTCATCGCTCACATCGCTGGTATGGATGCAATGGCTCGCGCTCTTGAATGTGCTGCTGACTTGCTCGAAAACTCTCCATACAAGAAGATGTTGGCTGAACGTTACGCTTCATTCGACGCTGGTAAGGGTAAGGAATTCGAAGAAGGCAAGTTGACTCTCGAAGATGTTTACGCTTACGGTAAGGAAGTTGGCGAACCTAAGCAGACTAGCGGTAAGCAAGAATTGTACGAAGCAATCTTGAACATGTATTGCTAATTGATAGCTTTATAAATAGAATAGGGGGATTTTGAATCCCCCTATTCTATTTTATGATATTTGTGTTTTTAGTATAATGGAACGTTGATGTCAAAATCCGAATCGTAATCCTTTAATAACGGATGTTTAGTATCTTTATCGGATAAGATAATCTTGTCGGTCGGGATTCTCCAATCAATGTTTAAATCCGGATCATTCCATAAAATGCCTCCATCCGCTTGTGGGGCATAAAAGTTGTCACATTTATATTGGAAAAGAACTTCATCGCTCAATACGGCAAATCCATGAGCAAAGCCTCTGGGTATGAATAGCTGACGATGGTTGTCTTCTGTAAGTTCTACCGCTACGTGTTTCCCAAAAGTGGGGGAGCCTTTGCGAATGTCGACAGCTACATCCAATACTGATCCTTTGATGACTCTGACTAATTTGCTTTGGGTATATGGAGGCTTTTGAAAGTGAAGGCCACGTATGACACCATAACTTGAATAACTTTCATTATCCTGTACAAAAGTCGTTTTACATACTTTTTCTACAAATTCACGTTCAGAAAAACTTTCAAAGAAATATCCGCGTGCATCTTTGAAAATGCGAGGCTCAATTATGACAACACCGTCAATAGCAGTTTTAATGACTTCCATTATTCTTTCTCCAATTCTTTAATGACCTTCAACAAATATTGGCCATATTGATTCTTAATCATCGGTTGAGCCAATTCACGCATCTTGTCTGCGGTAATCCATCCCTTTCGTAAAGCGATACCTTCCAGACACGCTACTTTTAATCCTTGGCGTTTTTCTATTACCTCTATATAGGTACTGGCTTCAGCCAATGAATCGTGTGTTCCTGTATCTAACCAAGCAAATCCTCTACCTAATGTCTGCACTTTCAATTCCTTGTCTTCCAAGAATTGTTGGTTAACGGTTGTGATCTCAAGTTCACCTCTTGGTGAAGGCTTGATGTTCTTGGCAACTTCTACTACCTTATTGGGATAGAAATAAAGACCGACAACTGCATAATTTGACTTAGGTTGCAATGGCTTTTCTTCTATGGACAGGCAATTACCTTCTTTGTCAAATTCTGCTACGCCATAACGTTCTGGGTCACTTACCCAATAGCCGAATACTGTTGCTTTATGGTCTTCTTCCGCTGAACGAACTGCTTCCTTGAGCAAACTTGTAAAGCCGTTGCCATGGAATATATTATCCCCTAAAACCAAGCAGGCAGCATCATTGCCAATAAATTCTTCTCCAATGATGAATGCTTGTGCCAAACCATCGGGTGAAGGTTGTTCTGCATATTCAAAATGTACACCATAATCACTTCCATCCCCTAATAGACGACGGAATCCCGGTAAATCGTGAGGAGTGGAGATAATTAATATATCCCGTATACCGGCTAACATAAGAACGGATATCGGGTAATATATCATAGGCTTGTCAAATATGGGAAGTAGCTGCTTTGAGACCCCTTTAGTAATAGGGTATAAACGTGAGCCTGTACCACCTGCTAAAACTATTCCTTTCATGAATAAGTACTCTTTGGAAGTTGGTATTTTATGCAAATATAATGCATATTGTTAAAAGTTGGAACGTTTGTCCCAAAATAATATTTATCTTTGCATCCGATTAAGTAAATATCGTATTTAGTATGAAAAATAATCATCTGGTTATTATGGCCGGTGGAGTCGGTAGCCGTTTCTGGCCGATGAGTACTCCTGATTTTCCCAAACAATTCATTGATGTTATGGGATGCGGTAGGACATTGATTCAGTTGACATTTGATAGATTTCGCGGTATATGTCCATCAGAAAATGTTTGGGTAGTTACTTCTGAAAAATATGCAGATGAAGTAAAAAGGCAATTACCTGAAATTTCAGATGATCATATCTTGCGTGAACCCTGTCGTAGAAATACAGCACCCTGTATTGCTTATGTGAGTTGGAAGATTAAGGCCCGTAATCCTAAAGCCAACATGGTAGTTACTCCAAGTGATCATATTGTGATGGATGTCAAGGAGTTTCAAAGAGTCATTACTTCGGCTATGAAATTTACATCCAAATCGGATGCTATTCTTACATTAGGTATGAAACCGACTCGTCCGGAGACTGGTTATGGCTACATTGAAGCTGACTTGTCTTATCCTTCGACCAATAATAAAGAAATATATAGGGTTGACTCTTTTAAGGAAAAGCCTAATCTTGTAACGGCTGAAAGATATATTCAGAAGAATAATTTCTTTTGGAATTCCGGAGTGTTTGTTTGGAATGTAAATACAGTGGTCAATGCTTTACGTATCTATCAACCAGGAATATCCAAGATCTTTGAAAATCTTCTTCCTTATTATTATACGAATCAGGAGCAAGAATTAATCAACAAAGAATTCCCCACTTGCGAAAATATTTCTGTCGACTATGCCATTATGGAAAAGGCAGATGAGATATTTGTATTCCCCGCTAGTTTTGGATGGAGTGATTTAGGAACATGGGGTTCTTTGCATACCAATACTCCGAAAGATATATATAACAATGCTTTGATTGGACAGAATATTCAGATGTATGAGTCGAAGAATTGTATGGTACACACCACTCAAGAGAAAAAAGTGGTTATCCAAGGACTTGATGGCTATATTATAGCGGAAAAAGATGATACTCTGTTGATTTGTAAATTGTCGGAAGAACAAAGAATCAAGGAATTTTCTGAATAATGAATTAAAAAAGGAGAGTGTCAACTCTCCTTTTTCTGTTTTTATTTGCGACCTTTATAGATAAGATAACCCACAATAAAGATACCTATACCAATAAATACATAACCTAATTCATGGCTGTATTTGGAAACGGTTTCTAATAATTGATCTTCCGGAACGACGGATTGCAAATAATATCCTATAGCGGCAAGAATTGTATTCCAAATGCCGGCACCCAATGTAGTGTACAGAAGGAAGGTGGAAAGTTTCATCTTCGACAATCCCGCCGGTATGGAAATGAGTTGTCGAACGGCTGGTATTAATCGACCGATGAATGTTGACAAGGCACCGTGCTTTTCAAAATAACGTTCGGCATTCTTGACTTTGTCTTCATCGATGAGACACATGTGACCAAATCGACTATTGGCAAACTTATAGACAATGGGACGTCCGACGAAATAGGCCAAATAGTAGTTGAAAAGTGCTCCGATATTGGCACCCAATGTGGCAAAGAAAACCACTAAGAACACATTCATGTCACTTCCACCTGCTGCTTTGTAAGCGGCTGGAGGTACCACGACTTCTGATGGGAATGGTATAAATGAACTTTCGATAGCCATCAATAAAGTGATTGTCCAATAGTTGAGATGGTCAAGACACCATTGAATAAATGCAACAGATTCCATAATTATTGTATATTGTCAAAATTATAATTGTTATTTCTTTTGGCCAATTCTTTGATGAATTCATCCAAACTCTCTTTTATCTGATAATTTTTTGTTGGATTCTCCTCAATGATTTGTTTCGCTTTCTCTAAAAGGGAAAGGCATTGATTTGAATTACCAAGTTCAAAATAGGAATAGATGAGAAGCATCAATATGCTATTCTGTTCTTCTGGATACTCATTCAATATTCTTTCTCCCCAATGAATGGTATGGTGATAGTCTTTCAAGAAAAAATAGCTATAAGTGATGCCGATAATTGTATCTGGGATTTCATCCTGAGGGCTCATGCTCATTGCTTTATTGAACATCTCCTCGGCAATTTCCCTTTCTCCCAATTGAAGGTGGAGAGTACCTTTTTGAATGATGGCGTTTATTTGGAAAGGATTGAGTTCCAATGATGCGTTGATGTATTCCATTCCTTCCTGCGCCTTGTTCAAATTGCAATAACACATTGAAATATAGCCATAAATCTCTGATTTCTCATAGCTTGTCAATTGCTTGCATTTCTTCAGCCACTGATTGTAACAATTTAGGGCATCTTCCATTCTTCCTGTTTCCAAATGGCATTGAGCCAGAAACCGATAAAGATTCCCTTTCTGGTCGTTGATGGACAATGCTTTATCATAAATCGAAATGGCCGATTCGTAGTTCTTGTTCATGATGTAGCAATAGCCTTTCACTTCCAATGCATCAATGTTTTCAGCGTCGATGGCCAATGAAAAATCAACCGCCTCGTGAGCTTCTTGAATCTTCAGTTGTGCCAAATAGCACTTGGCCAATCCATTCCAATGGGGGATAGAGTAGGGATGTTTGTCCAAACTGATTTGAAATGCCGTTTCAGCCTTTTCTTCTTCGCCAAATGTCATGTGGAAATCACACCATACATTCCGGTATCTTTGGCTATTTTCTAACGTGTATCCTTTTTCGCCGATACGTTTCAGCCATTTGTGGGCATAGGTCTTCAAGTTCGCATCCATGTAACTGATGGTGATATCAGTAAGGATTTCCAGCGAATCATTTTCGTTGGCGGCCAATTCTTCAAAGATGAACTCCGCTTCTTTCAAGCGTTTTTCATCTATCATCATATCGGCTTTGAGAAACTGTACCTCCCTATCGGAAGTGTCTTCGATGAGCTCCATGAGCCGATAGGCTTCTTCTCTGTTCCCTTTGAATGCAAGTGAACGGATCTTGAAAATCAGCGCATCGTTGTTGTTCGGATACAAACGAAGTGCGTAATCGATAGCTGCTTGTGCTTCCTCCTCTTTGCCTATATGGGCGTAATACTCCGCTATGTCGGTCAATTCCTCAGCCTCAAAATAAGTGGGAGTATGACCATTGGCCATACTCTCATATTTTTGAAGCAAATCTTTGAATTCGGGATCTTCAAAGTAGGAATTCAAATCTTCTTCCATATAGGCTGTTCTTTATTTGTTGATTTTGCTCCAAGTGTCTTTCAAAGAAACGGTGCGGTTGAATATCAAATGTTCAGGAGTTGAATCCTTGTCGACATTGAAGTATCCGATACGCTGGAATTGGAGATAATCCAAAGGTTTGGCATCTGCCAGATACTTTTCCACATAGCATTCGGTCAATACCTTCAAAGATTCCTGATTGATCATTTCTTTCATGGCTTCGAGTGCATCGCAATTCTTGGCTTCACGGATAGCGGCCATTTCATCGCGTGGATTTTCCACTTTCCACAATCGGTCATATAGACGGACTTCTGCCTTGAGGCAATGGTTGCAACTTACCCAATGAAGAGTTCCTTTCACTTTACGGCTGCTTCCCGGCATACCTGTCTTTGTGTCAGGGTCGTATTCGGCATATACCGTTGTAATATTGCCATTTTCATCCTTCTCGCAACCGGTGCATTTTACAATGTAGGCATTCTTCAAACGTACTTCTTGTCCCGGTGTCATGCGGAAATACTTCTTAGGAGCATCTTCCATAAAGTCTTCACGCTCCATCCAAAGTTCGCGGCTGAATTCTATAATATGTGTTCCCGAGTTTGGATCTTCTGGGTTGTTGATAGCTTCCATTGCTTCCACTTGTCCTTCCGGATAGTTGGTGATGATAAGTTTTACCGGATTGATAACGGCTGAAACACGGGTTGAACGTGCATTGAGGTCTTCACGAACGGCACTTTCGAGCAAGGCAAAGTCGTTCAATGCATCGTAGGTGGTATAGCCAATCTTGTCAACAAAGTTGCGGATAGATTCGGGAGAATATCCACGACGACGGAAACCGCAAAGAGTCGGCATGCGTGGGTCATCCCAACCGTTTACCAAACCTTCCTTCACGAGGATGAGCAGGTTTCGTTTGCTCATGAGGGTGTAGTTGAGGTTCAGTTTGTTGAACTCATACTGGCGAGGACGGTTGTCGTTCAAGTCCTTTTCTTCTTTCACCCAATCAACGAACAAGTCGTACAACGGACGGTGAGGAACGAATTCGAGTGTACACAAAGAATGGGTTACACCTTCGAAGAAGTCACTTTGTCCATGGGCGAAGTCATACATCGGATATGCTTTCCAAGTTTCACCGGTGCGATGATGAGGATGCTTTACCACACGATAGATGATTGGGTCGCGGAAGTGCATGTTAGGGCTTGCCATGTCAATCTTGGCACGAAGAACCATCTTGCCTTCTTCGATTTCACCGGTGTTCATCTTTTCGAACAAAGCCAAACTTTCTTCGATAGGACGGTTGCGATAAGGACTTTCCGTACCTGGTTGGGTAGGTGTACCCTTTTGTGCTGCGATGTCTTCAGATGATTGTTCATCGATGTATGCCTTGCCTTCCTTGATGAGCTGGATGGCAAAATCCCATAATTGTTGGAAATAGTCAGAAGCGTAATACTCATTGCCCCATTGGAAGCCGAGCCATTGGATGTCTTCCTTGATGGCTTCTACGTATTCCACATCCTCTTTGGTGGGGTTGGTATCGTCAAAACGCAAGTTGCAGACACCTCCATAACGTGCGGCGATGCCAAAATCGAGGCAGATAGCCTTGGCGTGTCCGATATGCAAATATCCGTTTGGTTCAGGCGGGAAGCGAGTTTGTACCCGATTACCATTCTTGCCTTCCTTCAGGTCGTTTTCTA
This sequence comes from Bacteroidaceae bacterium, assembly GCA_017503235.1. Taxonomy (GTDB): domain Bacteria; phylum Bacteroidota; class Bacteroidia; order Bacteroidales; family Bacteroidaceae; genus Phocaeicola. The sequence continues at coordinate 19,081 of JAFVTL010000090.1, forward strand.
CTGCTTGTTCAATAAAGTTAAGGCTCTTCTTTTCGGGAGCCTCTGTTGTATTCATTTCAGTCATAGGATATAACTTTTACTCTTTCAATTTGGAATGCAAAAATACACATTCTTTTTGTTATATACATTATTTATATATAAATATATCTTTGCTTTTATTGTTTGTTTGGGAGGTTTTCTTCATTTCTGCTTAATGAATGTATTTTTTATGTTTTTTATTGATTGAAAGGGATTGTTTTGATAAATATTTGTACTTTTGTCAATCGAATGACCGATTTATCGGTGCTATTCATGTAAAAAATCATCAAAATGACACGTAAAAGTGAAAATATGTTGTATGACATGTTTTTTTATTTGGATAGCTGAAAAAAAACCTTCACATTTGCATCGTTATCCTGAAAACAATCTTTTTACCTTAAAAAAAACTAATACCTATTGAAAACAGAAAAGGAGTCTTTGTGAAAAGGTTCCTTTTTTTTATTGTTGGTTTTTATTGCTTTTCTTTAATGTTCTATTTTTCCTTATATCTTGTTGCAAAAGGCGATTTTGTCGAATATTAGCATCTGTTTGCAATTTGTTAAAAAGTTAATTGTTAACTTTGCAAAGTAATTCTAATTGGAAAGGATGAAACATAACATATATAAAGTTAATTTGTTGGTGCTTTTCTTCTTTTTAATGTGTTGTCAGACAACATTTGCCCAACAGATTAAAGGCGTTGTAACCGATTCTCTCACCAATGAGCCTTTGCCTTACATTTCCATCTATTATGAAGGGAAAGGGGTAGGTGCCATTACGGATATTGAAGGAAACTATACTGTTGAATCGAGAAACGGATGGCATGAACTGACTTTTTCAGCCGTTGGATACGTGACGAAGGTGGTGAAGGTGATACCGGGTGTTACCAAGAATCTGAACATCAAGCTACGACCGGATGACATTCTTTTACAGGAAGTTGTGGTCAAACCGAAGAGAGAACGCTATTCGCGGAAAAACAATCCGGCGGTGGAAATGATGAAGAAGGTCATTGCCCACAAGAAGGAGACACACCTGGAGGAAAATGACTTTTACCAATACAATCGTTATCAGAAGATTACCATGTCGCTGAACGATGTGACTCCTGAAATGCTTGAGAAGGGTGCCTACAAGAAAATGCCTTTTTTGAAGGATCAGATTGAATATTGTCAGGAGACGGACAAGATGATATTGCCCGTATCGGTCGATGAAACGGCTTCCCAACAGATATATAGAAAGAATCCCAAGAGTGAGAAAACCATTATCAAGGGTATCAGTTCGTCGGGGGTGAACGAATTGTTCGCAACGGGCGACATGTTGTCGACGATATTGAAGGAGGTCTTTACGGATGTAAACATCTACGATAATGACATCCGCTTGTTGCAATATCCCTTCATCAGCCCTATCTCGTCGAGCGATGCTATCTCTTTCTATAGGTATTACATCATGGACACTCTTTATGTGGAGCGCGACAAGTGCTTCCAGTTGTCTTTTGTGCCCAACAATCCGCAAGACTTCGGATTCTCCGGCCATCTCTATGTAATGGCCGATTCAACCTTTAGAGTGAAGAAATGTGTATTGAATCTTCCGAAAAAGTCGGGTGTCAACTTCGTCGATTATATGAGCATCACTCAGGAGTTTGAGGCATTGCCTAACGGCGAATGGGTGTTGGTGAACGATGACATGCTGGTTGAATTGACCGTGATGAAAGTGATGCAAGGCTTCCAGATAAGACGTACGACGCGATATAGCGACTATGCCTTCGATGAACTTCCGGAAATGATTTTCAAGAAGAAGGCGCGTGAAATCAAGGAAGCGGATGCCATGATGCGAGGCGACGATTTTTGGAATCAATATCGAAAAGTGCCGCTTTCGCAAACGGAAAGTTCGATGGACCTTCTGGTCAAGCGGCTTGAGCAGATGCCTGGCTTCAAATATGTCATCTTTGTGTTGAAGGCATTCATCGAAAACTTTGTGGAGACAGGTACCAAAGACCATCCAAGTAAGGTGGATATAGGTCCTATCAACACCATGATTTCGAGCAACTACATCGACGGATTGCGCCTGAGAGCCAGTGCCCAGACAACGGCCAACCTCAATCCGAACCTCTTCTTCAAGGGATATTATGCATATGGTTTCAAGGACCATCGTTCGAAGGGGATGGCTGAAGTCGAATATTCGTTCGACAAGAAGGAATATTTGCCACGCGAATTCCCGAAGCACTCCATTACGGGTACCTTCAAGTACGATGTCATAGCTCCTACGGACAAGTTCCTGAAGACGGACAAGGACAACGTCTTCACATCGTTCAAGACGACTACGGTCGACCAGATGATGTACGAACGCGATATTTCCTTGAAGTATGAACGCGAGACGGAATATGGCTTGAAGACAACCATCCAGTTGAGAAACACGAATGACGAACCGACGGGAAAATTGGTATATCTGCGCAACAACGCCGAACGGACACTGGTGCGTGACATTACCACAACCGAAGCTTCCTTGTCCTTCCGCTATGCTCCGGGCGAAACGTTCATCAATACCAAGCAACGACGCATCCCCGTCTCACTTGATGCACCCGTGTTCACCTTGTCGCACACCACCGGATTCAAGGGAGTGTTGGGCGGTGAATATAACTATAACCTCACCGAAGCGGGCATCTACAAGCGTTTCTGGTTCTCTTCGTGGGGAAAGATTGATTGTTACATCAAGGGAGGTGCCCAGTGGAACAAGGTGCCATTCCCCATGCTCATCATGCCGGCGGCCAACTTGTCGTACATCCTCCAAAGGGAAACGTTCAACCTCATCAACAATATGGAGTTCTTGAACGACCGTTATGCATCGCTCGACATCTCGTGGGACTTGAACGGAAAGATATTCAACCGCATCCCGTTGCTCAAGAAGCTGAAGTGGCGTGAAGCCGTAGGATTCAAAATGTTATACGGTCAACTTACCGACAAGAACAATCCGTACCTGAATCCGGACGATGGAGAACTCTTCGTCTTCCCGATGCGAGACGGACATCCCACCAGTTTTGTGATGGACAAGAACAAACCCTATATGGAATGGTTTGTGGGTGTACATAACATCTTCAAGATTCTACACATCGACTATGTGCGTCGTGTCAACTACAAGTATCATCCCGATGTCAACAAGTGGGGCATCCGCTTTATGGTCATGATGACTTTCTAAACGGAAAGCATTGCTTTACGACTCGTAAAACTATGCTTTAAGAAGGACAAAACGACGTTTTACCAAAAAGATGAAGACGTATTCAGAAAACGCCTTCATCTTTTTGCTTATTTCCCCCTAATGTCGGGGAAAATCTTTATCTTTGCATATTGTCATTCAAACAAAGAATCAACTATGGCACAACCATTGGCCGAGCGCATGCGACCCCGTACGCTCGATGACTATATCGGACAGAAACACCTCGTAGGCGAAGGAGCTATCCTCCGGCGGATGATAGATGCCGGACGCATCTCGTCGTTTATCCTTTGGGGACCTCCGGGAGTGGGCAAGACAACCTTGGCTCAAATCATTGCCAACAAGCTCGAAACCCCCTTCTATACGCTCAGTGCCGTGACGAGTGGGGTGAAGGAAGTGCGCGAAGTCATTGATAAGGCAAAGAACAGCCGTTTCTTTTCACAAGCAAGCCCCATCCTCTTCATTGACGAAATCCATCGCTTCAGCAAGTCGCAACAAGACTCTCTTCTGGGAGCTGTTGAGACGGGTGTGGTGACACTCATCGGTGCTACGACCGAGAATCCTTCCTTCGAAGTCATCCGTCCTTTGTTGTCGCGTTGCCAGCTCTATGTGTTGAAGTCGTTGGAGAAGGAAGATTTGCTCGGCCTTATTGACAATGCCTTGAAAAAGGACGTTTATCTGAAGGAGAAGAATGTCGAGTTGAAGGAGACGGATGCCATGTTGAGGTATTCGGGAGGCGATGCACGCAAGTTGCTGAATATCCTCGAACTGGTGGTTGAAGCCGAAAGCGATGCGGAAACCATCGTGATAACCGATGAGAAAGTCATTGAGCGCCTCCAGCAAAATCCTTTGGCGTACGATAAGGACGGAGAAATGCATTACGATATCATCTCCGCTTTCATCAAATCCATTCGCGGAAGCGACCCCGATGGGGCACTCTATTGGTTGGCAAGAATGGTGGAAGGAGGGGAGGACCCTGCATTTATCGCACGCCGGTTGGTCATCTCTGCTTCCGAAGATATCGGTTTGGCCAATCCCAATGCACTCCTCTTGGCCAATGCGGCTTTTGATGCCGTCATGAAACTGGGATGGCCGGAAGGTCGAATCCCATTGGCCGAAGCAACCGTTTATCTTGCTACAAGCCCTAAGAGCAATTCCGCTTACGAAGGAATCAATAGCGCCATCCAACTGGTGTGCGAGACGGGGAATCTTCCCGTACCCCTTCATCTTCGCAATGCACCGACAAAGCTGATGAAGGAACTCGGTTATGGAAAGGAATACAAGTATGCACATGCTTACAAAGGACACTTTGTCGAGCAGCAATTCTTGCCCGACGAGGTGAAGAATACCCGTATCTGGCATCCGCAAGACAATGCGCAGGAAGCCAAGTTAAAGGAGCGGATGCAAGGGTTGTGGGGCGAACGTTTCAAGAAATAAATTAAGAAAGACAAGAATATGAAAATCGTTGTATTGGATGGTTACGGCTTGAATCCCGGCGACCTTTCGTGGGAAGCCATGGAGGCTCTGGGCGAATTGAAAGTGTATGACCGCACATCGCCTGCCGAACTGATGGTGCGTGCCGAAGGGGCGGATGCCTTGATTACAAACAAGACGGTGATAACCTCCGCTGATATGGATGCTTTGCCTCAGTTGAGGTATATCGGTGTGTTGGCTACCGGTTATAATGTGGTTGACGTCGATTCCGCTCGCAAGAAGGGTATTGTAGTCACAAACATCCCCGCATATAGCACCCATTCGGTGGCTCAGATGGTTTTTGCACATCTGCTTCATATCACTCAACGGGTGGGGCATTATGCAACGGAAAACAAGGAAGGACGATGGTCAGCCAATCCAGACTTCTGCTATTGGGATACTCCTTTGGTGGAACTTCATGGCAAGAAGATGGGGATTGTAGGTTTTGGAAATATAGGAAAGGCTACCGCCAATCTTGCTTTGGCTTTCGGTATGGAGGTTTATGTCTATTCATCCAAGCCCCAATCACTTCTACCACAAGGCATTCAGAAACGTACCCTCGATGAACTTTTCAAGGAATGTGATGTGGTAAGCCTTCATTGTCCGCTTACATCCGACACGCTTGAACTGGTCAATGCTTCCCGATTGGCGTTGATGAAGCCTTCTGCCATCCTCATCAATACGGGTAGAGGTCCTCTGATTAACGAAAAAGACTTGGCGGATGCCCTGAACGAAGGACGCATAGCAGGTGCTGGGCTTGATGTCCTTTCAACCGAGCCTCCTCGCAAGGATAATCCTTTGTTGAAGGCTCGCAATTGTTTCATCACTCCTCATATTGCCTGGGCAACGAAAGAAGCCCGTGAACGTCTGATGAGCATTGCGGTCAACAATTTGAAAAGTTATCTTCAAGGAATTGTCATAAATAATGTAGCTGAATAAAATGATGGAAGAAAGAATCGAAAAAGCCGTTGCTTTGTTCAAGGAAGGCTATAACTGCTCTCAATCTGTTGTAGCAGCCTTTGCCGACAGGTATGGATTCACTCGCGAACAGGCGCTTCGCATGTCCGCTTCCTTTGGAGGAGGTATCGGAAGAATGCGCGAAACTTGTGGTGCAGCATGTGGTCTCTTTATGCTGGCCGGTCTTGAAACCGGTGCCGTTGATGGCGCTGATAGAGAAGGAAAGGCAGCCAATTATGCCTTGGTACAGCAATTGGCCGAAGAATTCAAGAAGAGGAACGGAGCCTTGAAATGTGCTGAATTGCTAGGATTGTCGAAAAAAGAACCGGTTGTATCAACTCCCGAAGCCCGTACACCTCAGTATTATGCCAAGCGTCCATGCGTTAAAATGGTGGAAGAAGCAGCCCGAATCTGGTGTGAATACCTCGAAAATCAAAAATAATTATAAAATTCTGTATTTTTTCTTCGTAATTTATGTTGTATAACATAATAAATGCTTATCTTTGCACCGGTTTAAAGAAACCATTCATTCGTCAGTTAGATGTGCGGATGGATTAGTTTTAACTAAAAAGCAAATTTAAACATGTTGAAAGAAAAAGCAGGTGTATTGGCCGGACAAATCTGGGTAGCATTGAACGAAACTGAAGGTTTGACACAAAAACAAATCAAGAAGGTAGCAAAGATGAAAGCTGACAAGGATTTCTTCCTTGGTTTGGGCTGGTTGTTGAGAGAAGACAAAGTTGTCGTATCAGAAGTTGAAGGTGAAATCTTCGTGAAATTAGCTTAAGAACAGAATTTCTATTTGAATAAAAAGTGCGTTGAAACAACTTGTGTGTTCTCAACGCACTTTTTTTATTACTTGATGTTATCCCGTCAAAATATTCAAGGAAACATGATATTCCGCGCTCTATTTTTCACTATCTTTGCAGCTAAATCAAAAGAAAACAATGAAGCACATCCGTAATTTCTGCATTATTGCACATATTGACCATGGCAAGTCGACCTTGGCCGACCGCCTGCTTGAATATACTCAAACCATTAAAGTGACAGAAGGCCAGATGCTCGATGATATGGACCTTGAAAAGGAGAGAGGCATCACCATCAAGAGCCATGCCATCCAGATGGAGTACAACTATAAGGGTGAGAAGTACATCCTTAACTTGATAGACACTCCGGGGCACGTTGACTTTTCTTATGAAGTGTCGCGCTCGATTGCTGCCTGTGAAGGAGCTCTGCTCATTGTGGATGCATCGCAAGGCGTTCAGGCACAAACCATTTCCAACCTGTATATGGCGTTGGAGCACGACCTTGAAATCATTCCGGTGATGAACAAGTGTGACATGGACAGTGCGATGCCCGACGAAGTGGAGGACGAAATCGTTGATTTACTGGGTTGTAAGCGTGAAGAAATTATCCGTGCTTCAGGAAAGACGGGCATGGGTGTGGAAGAAATATTGGATGCAGTCGTTGAACGTATTCCCCATCCGGAAGGAGATGAAGACGCTCCACTGCAGGCTTTGATTTTCGACTCTGTATTCAATTCGTTCCGTGGTATCATTGCCTATTTCAAGATTGAAAATGGAGTTATCCGTAAAGGTGACAAGGTGAAGTTCTTCAATACGGGCAAGGAATATGATGCCGACGAAATCGGAGTGCTCAGAATGGATATGATTCCTCGTAACGAACTTCGTACGGGTGACGTAGGCTATATCATTTCGGGCATCAAGACTTCCAAGGAAGTGAAGGTGGGGGACACGATTACCCACATAGCACGGCCTTGTGATAAGGCAATTGCCGGATTTGAAGAAGTGAAACCAATGGTATTTGCGGGGGTTTATCCTATCGAAGCCGAAGACTATGAAAACCTTCGTGCATCCTTGGAAAAACTTCAGTTGAATGACGCCTCGCTTACCTTCACTCCCGAGTCATCCGTTGCTTTGGGCTTTGGTTTCCGTTGTGGTTTCCTCGGACTTCTTCATATGGAAATCATTCAGGAGCGACTTGACCGTGAATTCGATATGAATGTAATCACAACGGTTCCTAACGTATCCTATATGGTGTATGACAAACAGGGTGAAGCGAAGGAGGTACATAATCCATCGGGGATGCCGGACATTACAATGATTGACCATATTGAAGAGCCGTTTATCCGTGCATCGGTGATTACTACGACCAATTACATCGGACCTATCATGACGCTTTGTTTGGGCAAACGTGGTGAGCTTGTCAAGCAGGAATACATCTCGGGCAATCGTGTGGAGATATTCTATGACATTCCTTTGGGCGAAATTGTAATTGATTTCTATGACAAGCTGAAGAGTATTTCAAAGGGATATGCTTCGTTTGACTATCACATGAATGGTTTCCGTCCGTCCAAACTGATTAAATTGGATATTCTGTTGAATGGTGAACCGGTGGATGCATTGTCTACTCTGACACACGTAGACAATGCCGAAACCTTCGGACGCCGTATGTGTGAAAAGTTGAAGGAACTGATTCCACGCCAACAGTTTGACATTGCCATCCAGGCGGCCATTGGTGCCAAGATTATTGCCCGTGAAACCATCAAGCAGGTGCGTAAGGACGTTACCGCCAAGTGTTACGGAGGTGACGTTAGCCGTAAGCGAAAATTGCTTGAAAAGCAGAAGAAGGGTAAGAAGCGCATGAAGCAAATCGGTAATGTAGAAGTGCCTCAGAAGGCTTTCCTCGCCGTTTTAAAGCTGGATTAAGACTTTATTTCAAGGGCAGTACGACAGAGAATCGGCTGCCCTTGTTCTTTTCGCTTGCCAGTTCGATATCGCCACCCATCTTTTCTACAAAGTGCTTACAAAGCGAAAGTCCCAAACCTGCACCTTGGGCAAATTCATCTTGCTTGTAGAAGCGGGTGAAAATCATTTTCTGTTCTTCCTCCTCAATGCCTTTTCCGGTATCTTCTACAAAGAGGGTAGCCTTGTTGTAGATGCGGTCAATGCTATATCCCATCTTGATGTAACCTTCTTGCGTGAACTTGTTGGCGTTGTTCAAGAAGTTGGTGATGACTTCCGTCATGCGTGTGACGTCTATTTCGATAGTGCCGTCCACATCCGGAAAGTCGGCGATGAACTCCAAAGGCTGGTGAATCAATATGCTGTGTGTCTGATAGATGGACTCCATGAGCGGACGTATCTGAGTCTTTTGCAGTTGGAATTTCATATTGCCTGATTCAAGGCGTGATAGTTCAAGGATATCGCCCACCAGCTTGAGTAGGATGGTGGTGTTGTTGTCGATAATCTGTACGAATTCCCGCTTTTCTTCATCGCTCAAGTCCGGTTCGTTGACCAGCAGGTTAGAGAAACCTGAAATGGCGTTGAGCGGTGTCCGTATTTCGTGACTCATGTTGGTGAGGAACGATTGTTTCAGTTCGGCTTTCTCGGCCAGTTTTCTGGCTTGTATCAATTCTTCTTCGCGATCCTTGTTTTCCTGTATGTTGTGCAGAATACCGGTGACGGTCTTTATCGGCTTGTTCTTTTTGGCGTCGGTGACAACTACCTTGTATCTGAATTCCCACCATTCATACTTGCCGGTGAAGTTCATCAGGTACTCTTGCTTGCCTTTTTCTGTCTTCATGACATTGAGCACGTTTTGCTTGAGACTGTCCCTCAAATCCGGATGAACATAGCTAAGCACTTCTTTGACGCTCAACGTGTTATGATTTTTACCTATCAGTGTGATGAACGCATTGTCGAACAGGAATGTCTTGCCGTCATATCTCCACACGTAACCTTGTCCGCCTTCGATGGCAAGTTTCATGTTTTCATGCTCGAACTTCAATTGGGTAGCTGCTTGCTTGCGCCGATTCTTTTCGCGGATGTATATATAAAGTAAGTATGCAAATGCGATGATAAGGGCTATGCATGCCACAAAGATTGCTATGCGTATTTCATTCTGATATTTGATTCGGTAGGGCATGCCTTGTATGTTGTATTCTTCAGGTATAATTTTCAGCGGAAAACCATATTTGTCTATGACTTCCCAACTGATGAGGTATTCTTTGGCGCATTGCTTGACCTGAATGGCTGGCATTATCCCTTGGAGGCGGTTGTTTATTTCAATTGCCATTTCGGCTATTTGTGTCTCAATGGGGGCGAAGTAGCCGCCAAGGATGTGGTCGTCAACACCAAAACCCTCGTTGATGCTGGTGAATCCCGGCCGGTCGAACAGGTTGGAGATTCGATGGATGGTGTAATCGCGTTGGGTGAACAGGAAGGTCGAGTGCTGGAAGGTACGGTCGGCAATCTGTAACAGTTCGCGTGTAGGAATCGAGTCTCCCGAAATGCGGATGACGGTTGTGGTGTCCGTATCCATGAAGTTGATGAACGGGTCTACGTTGCTTGAGTCGGGATGCTGTTCGGTGAGTTCCATGATTTCGTCCCATTCCTTGATGATGATTTCTTGCCCTTGCAGCTGATCTTTTATGTCTTGCCAGGCGGTACGGTCCAAATAGGCTTCACCCCCTAAAATATAGATGTTCACCTTTCCCAAGATACGTTCTATCATCTGCCAGTTTTCGATGTAGTCGGGTCGGTCGCAGAAACCGGTGAGGTAGGGGTGCTCCCTCATCAGCCATTCTTTAGGGTAGTTTACTCCGCTGAATACGGCCGGGACTTCGCCTGCTCGTGGGTGGTTGCACGCCATGAACGAATAGGTTGCCTGGTCGTCAAACAGGGCTATCAGGTCGCTTCCCCATTCCATGGCGTCGTCAATGATTTCGTACATCCGTCTTTCTTCTTCTTCGTTTTCGTATTCTTCGCAATTCAGATAAAAGTTCTTGAAGTAGGCATTGATGCCGTTCTTCTCCAGTTCCTGACGGAGGAGGCTGCGGATGGTTCTGTCCATCGAATATCCATCATTGAAGGAGTGGATGATGGCGATGTTGTATACGTCCTTGGGTGTGACGGGGTAGGTGATTTCCTGTCCGTAGGTTTTCAGACTGCTGAACGGACAGCAGAGTGTCACCAGCAGGATGAGGAGGATAGTATGTTTCCGGTTTCTGGGTGTGATTATGAATATCATAGTAGATTGTCTTGGGGTAGTTATGATTTTACAAATGTATTAAATGTTTCTTTTGTTTCCAAATTCTTGTATGGCGTAATTTTGGGGGCGGCTCTGTTTTGTTTTGTAAAGCATAGGTTTACGGGGCGTAAAGCAATGCTTTGTGTGTACTAAAGCATTGTTTTCTTTTCCTCATTGCTTACACTACAAAGAGATTGAAAACCGATAGCAGAACAAGGAAATGATTTTCTTTTTATGCCGAGGTGCATCATCTCTTCGTGTATACAAATATACAATCCCTGCGAAGCGTTTGTCAAGTATTTCGCGAATTATTTTTCAGGATAATGATTTTTTGTTTTTGAGTGAGTGCGCACAAGGTTTTCAGTTTTCAGTTTTCAATTAATTTAAAGTCTATATTACACTCCTGTTATTTATGTAAAGAAATTTCATTATTATATATATAATA
>JAFVTL010000091.1 GCA_017503235.1 Bacteroidaceae bacterium
CTTCTTGGCAATGTGGATAGGAAGGTTGTTTTCCTTCTTGGTATCGATGATTTCGATGGTTTCGAATTCGCTGCAAATCACACCGGTGTCGCCTACCTGACCACCGCTTTCTGCATAGAACGGAGTGTCGCTCAATACGATTTGGTAGAGAGTCTGGTTCTTCTGCTTCACCTGACGGTAGCGGAGGATAGAGGTTTCGTATTCTGTATAGTCGTAACCCACGAAGTTGGTTTCGCCTTCGTTCAATACAATCCAGTCGCCTGTTTCTACGGCTGCTGCGTTGCGGGCACGTTCCTTCTGCTTCTGCATTTCGGCCTTGAACTCCTCTTCGTTCACGGTCATGCCGTTTTCGCGGAGAATCAGTTCGGTCAAGTCGAGCGGGAAGCCGAAGGTATCATATAAGGTAAAGCCATCTACACCGCTGATTTCCTTCTTGCCGGCAGCCTTGGCTTCGTTCATGGTCTTATCCAACAGGCGGATACCGGTTTCGAGGGTGCGGAGGAAGGAATCTTCTTCTTCCTTGATGACCTTTTCAATCAATGTCTGCTGAGCCTTCAATTCCGGATAAGCTTCGCCCATGTTGTCAATCAATACCGGCAACAACTTGTACATGAATGCCTGCTTCTGACCGAGGAAAGTATAACCGTAACGAACGGCACGACGGAGGATACGACGAATTACGTAACCAGCCTTGGCGTTGCTTGGCAACTGGCCGTCGGTGATAGAGAAGGCAATGGTACGGATGTGGTCGGCGATTACACGCATAGCCACGTCTTGTTGGGCATCCTTGCCATATTCTGTGCCGGCCAATGCTGCGATGGCCTTAATCATTGGTTGGAACACATCGGTATCGTAGTTCGATGTCTTGCCCTGCATAGCCATACACAAGCGTTCGAAGCCCATACCGGTATCAATTACCTTGGCAGGAAGACCTTCGAGCGAACCGTCTGCCTTGCGGTTGAACTGCATGAACACGAGGTTCCAGATTTCAATCACCTGTGGATGGTCGTGGTTCACCAAGTCGCGGCCACTCACCTTAGCACGTTCTTCTGCCGGACGAAGGTCGATGTGGATTTCCGAGCAAGGACCGCAAGGACCCGTATCGCCCATTTCCCAAAAGTTATCCTTCTTGTTACCGTTGATGATATGGTCTTTCGGAAGGTACTTTTCCCAATAGCCTGCTGCTTCGTTATCGCGTTCCAATCCTTCTTCAGGGCTGCCTTCGAATACGGTAGCATAGAGGTTTTCGGGGTTCAGTTTCAATACATCCACCAGGTATTCCCATGCCCAGGCAATGGCTTCTTCCTTGAAGTAGTCGCCAAACGACCAGTTGCCGAGCATTTCGAACATGGTGTGGTGATAGGTGTCGTGACCTACTTCCTCCAAGTCGTTGTGCTTGCCGCTTACGCGCAGACACTTCTGTGAGTCCGCCACTCTTTTATATTTCGCCGGGGCATTGCCCAGGATAATGTCCTTGAACTGGTTCATCCCTGCGTTGGTGAACATCAATGTGGGGTCGTCTTTCACGACCATCGGAGCCGAAGGCACAATCTGGTGACCTTTTGACTCGAAAAAGTTCTTGAAAGAATCTCTAATTTCTTTAGCAGTCATCATCTTTTATATAGTCTTCAAGTTAATATTCATAAAATCAGTTTGCAAAGATAATCGGTTTTATTATTTTTGTCGCTAAGTTTAGTGCAAAAACTTATGGTTTTGCTCCGTAAAAACTTAAAAAACAATGTCCAATGCGTAAAGTCTACTATATCTACAACCCTAAAACACGTACTTACGACCGGGTGTATCCTACGGTTCGCCAGCGCGTCATGAGCCTTTTGCGCAGCCTGTTTGTCGGTATGGGATTCGGAATCGGCGCCTTTCTGCTGTTCTTATGGATATTCGGTACCCCTTCCGAGAAGGAGCTCCGTATCGAAAACTCCCGCCTCCAAGCCCAGTACGACGTGCTTTCCCATCGTTTGGACGAGGCGCTGACGGTGATGAAGGACCTCCAGCAGCGCGACGACAACCTCTATCGAGTCATGCTTCAGGCCGACCCGATAGCCGACCCCGTGCGCCGTGCCAGCTATGGCGGCACCAACCGCTACGAGGAACTGATGGACCTGGCCAATGCCGACCTGGTGGTCAATACCACCCAGAAGATGGATATGCTCGACCGCCAGCTCTACATCCAGTCCCAGTCCTTCGACGAGGTGGTGAAGCTGTGCAAGGAGAACGATGAGAAACTCAAGTGCATTCCAGCCATCCAGCCCGTGGCCAACAAGGACTTGAAATACACGGCCTCCGGATACGGCCTCCGCATCGACCCCATCTATAACACCACCAAGTTCCACGAAGGCATGGACTTCTCCGCCAATATCGGTACTCCGGTCTATGCCACCGGCAATGGCGTGGTGACCAAGGCAGGCTGGCAGAGCGGCTACGGCAAGATTATCAAGATAGACCACGGCTACGGCTACGAGACCTGGTACGCCCACCTCAACGATATGGATGTTCGTGTCGGTCAGAAGGTAGTGCGCGGGCAGGTTATCGGCGAGGTAGGCAATACCGGAAAGTCTACAGGACCCCATCTTCATTATGAAGTTCATGTGAAGGGTAGGGTGGTCAATCCGGTGAACTATTATTTCATGGACTTGAACGCTGACGATTACGACAAGATGATTCAGATGGCGGAAAATCATGGTAAGGTATACGATTAAAACAACAGACTGATGGCATACAATCCGGAGAAGAACTTGAAGATGTATTATTCCATTGGCGAGGTGGCCAAGATGTTCGACGTGAACGAGTCGCTCCTCCGCTATTGGGAGAAGGAATTTCCCATCATTTCCCCCAAAAAGGGGGGCGGAAACGTGCGTTACTACCGTCAGACCGACATCGAGAACGTCCGTCTGGTCTATCACCTGGTGAAGGAGAAGGGCATGACGCTCGAAGGTGCCAAGAAGCGCTTGAAGACCAGCCGCGAACAGACCATCAGCACGTCCGAGGTGGTGGACCGCCTGAAGGCCGTCCGCGAGGAGCTGGCCGAGTTGCGCCGTGCGCTGGACTATTTGACGTAAGGGGGGAGGGCGTTGAAACTTCCACTTTGTTCTTTACTTTTCTTTGTATCCAAGACAAAGAAAAGTAAAGACTTTAAGTGGGTGTTACCGAGATGCTTCGTCACTACGTTCCTCTGCATGACAAAAGGGAATTTAAATAAAACTCTGTGAAAATCTGTGTAATCTGTGGTGTGAATAAAAAGAATCCGCGTTATCTGTGTCATCCGCGTGCCATCTCAGAACTCATAACTCAGAACTCATAAATCTTATCATGAAAAAGGAAACGATCAAATTCATTATTCAGACCCTGTTGGCAATTCTTTCAGCCATAGCGACCAGCCTCGGCGTGACCTCCTGCATCGGAGGCCTCTAACCACTCAAGGAGGCTGCACAAAAAGAGAAGAGGATATGCCGTTGGCACATCCTCTTCTTTGCATATCGCTGATTGTGAGGTTTATACCTTGTCCTCGAACTTCTCGACGCGGGTCACTACCTTCATCTCTTCGATTTTCTGCAGCTTGCTGATGATGGTCTTCACATCGTCCACATCGTGAACGAACATTTGGATGTGGCCTTCGAAGAGGCCGTCCTTCGTCTCGATAAAGATTTTGCGGATGTTCACGTTCAGTTCCTCCGACACGATGTCGGCGATGCGGTGCAGGATGCCGATGGTGTCGATGCCCTGGATGTAGATGTTCACCGGGAAGTCGAGTGCCTTGCCCGTTTCCCATTCCACGGCCAGCAGGCGGTTGCCGTAGCTGGTCTTCAGCTTGGCGGCCATCGGGCACTGGCGCTTGTGGATAACCACGTGGTTCTGCTCGTCGATGAAGCCTAGCACATCGTCGCCCGGGATGGGCTTGCAGCAGTCGGCGATGATGAAGTTCTTCTTGATGGCTTCGGGGGTGAGCTTGAGTATCTTCTTGCTGTCGATTTTCTGCAGCGGTTCTTTCTTTTCGACGGGTTTGGGCTTGTTCGTCTTGCCTCCGATGAAGGGGATGAACTTCTTCCAGGTGTTGCTGCTGGACTGCTTTTCCTTCAGTTCCTCCTTCTCCGTCTCGCCCAGTACGATTTGTTTTCCTCCGATAGCGGCATAGAGTTCCTCGGGCGTCTTCATCTGGTGCAGCAGGCATAGCTTCTGCAGGTACTCGTCGGTGAGGGTGACGCCTTCTTGGGTGAGGAATTCGAGCAGCATGTCTTCGCCCTTCTGTTGCATAGCCCGTTGCTCGCGCTTCAGGATGGAGGTGATTTTCGCCTTGGCCTTGGCCGTGGTGGCGAAGTTTATCCACGAGGGCTGTACGTGTTGCGACTTGGAGGTGAGGATTTCCACCTGGTCGCCGCTCTGCAGCTTGTGGCTCAGGGGCACCAGCTTGTGGTTCACCTTGGCGCCGATGCAGTGGCTGCCCAGGAAGGTGTGGATGGAGAAGGCGAAGTCCAGCGCCGTACAGTTCTGGGGCATGGTCTTGATTTCGCCCTTCGGGGTGAAGACGAAGATTTCGGAAGCGAAGAGGTTCAGCTTGATGGTGTCGAGGAAGTCCATGGCGTCCGGCTGGGGGTCGTCGAGGATTTCCTTGATGGTGCGGAGCCACTTTTCCAGTTCTCCCTCGTCCTCGCCTTGTGTGCCGTCCTTGTACTTCCAGTGGGCGGCGAAGCCCTGTTCGGCCACGTCGTTCATGCGCTCGCTGCGTATCTGGACTTCAATCCATTGGCCCTTGTTGCTCATCAGCGTGACGTGCAGCGCCTGATAGCCGTTCGACTTCGGGTGGTTCACCCAGTCGCGCAGGCGGTCGGGGTGGGGCTTGTATATCTTCGAGATGGCCACGTAGATGCTGAAACATTCGTCGAACTCCACTTCCACGTCCGTGGGGTCGAAGATGATGCGCACGGCCAGTATGTCGTAGATTTCGTCGAACGGGATGTGCTTGGTCTGCATCTTGTTCCAGATGGAGTAGGGCGACTTGATGCGTGCCAGGATGCGGTATTTGATGCCCATCTTGTCGAGCTTGGCGCGGATGGGTGCGGTGAAGGTGTTGAACACTTCGTCGCGTTCTTCCTTGGTGGCCTTCAGCTTGGCTTCTATCTGGGCATACTCTTCGGGGTGCTCGTACTTGAAGCTCAGGTCTTCCAGCTCGGTCTTTATCTTGTTCAGCCCCAGGCGGTTGGCCAGCGGAGCATAGATGTAGAGCGTTTCGCCCGCAATCTTGTATTGCTTGTTGGGCAGCATGGAGCCCAGTGTGCGCATGTTGTGCAGGCGGTCGGCTATCTTGATGAGGATGACGCGGATGTCGTCGTTCATCGTGAGCAGCAGCTTCTTGAAGTTTTCGGCCTGTGCCGAGGCGCGGTCGCCGAAGATACCGCCCGAAATCTTGGTCAGCCCGTCCACAATCTGGGCTATCTTGGGGTTGAACAGGTTCTCGATGTCCTCCACCGTGTAGTCAGTGTCTTCCACTACATCGTGCAACAGGGCGGCACAGATGGAGGTGGAGCCGAGGCCTATCTCGCAGCATACGATTTGTGCCACGGCGATGGGGTGCATGATGTAGGGCTCGCCCGAACGGCGCTTCACACCCTTGTGGGCCTGCTTGGCAAAGTTGAACGCCTTGGTGATGATTTCCACCTTCTTGCGGTGCTTGCTCGCCAAATAGCAATCCAGCAGGTGTTGGAACCCCTGGTTGATCATTTCTTCATCCTTCTGTTCCTGTAGGATTTTTTCTTCGTCAGTCATAGCGTAACCTCCTGATGTCTTTTTGAATAGCTTTTCTTATCGTACCCTGAGTGTCTTGCCGGCACGGATGTTGTTCCCCTTGATGCCGTTCAGTGCGCGTAGCTTCTTGACGGTGGTGCCATACTTGATGGCAATGCCGCCCAGTGTGTCGCCCTGACGGATTTTGTGATAGGTAGCGCCTTTGGCATTGCGGGTGGTGCCCGAAGCACTCTTGATGGCGGCGGTCTTCCGTTTCTTCAGGTATTTCTCGGGCTGGTAGGCGAAGACGCTGTCCTGTCGGGCGATGAAGCCGGTGACAAGATGGTCGGGGAGCCTCAAGGCCGATATTTTGCTTGCGCCGGGCACGATGTCTTTCTTATATTGGGGGTTCAGGCTCCGCAGCTGGTCGATGTCTATCTGGCACACGTCGGCCACTTGCTGCAGGTGCAGGTCCTGATGTATCTGCACGGTGTCTGTCTGGGCGGGGAGTTCGCTCTCCATGGGGCAGATGCCGTGCTCGCAATAATAGTTCATGATGTAGTTGGCCGCGATGAAGGCGGGCACGTAGCCGCGGGTTTCGCGCGGCAGATACTCATAGATGGTCCAGTAGTCGGTGGAGCCTCCTGCACGGCGGATGGCCTTGTTCACGTTGCCCGGACCGCAGTTGTAGGCGGCTATGGCCAAGGTCCAGTCGTTGTAGATGTCGTACAGGTCCTTCAGATAGCGCACGGCTGCCCAAGTGGATTTGATAGGGTCGCGACGGTCGTCCACCAGGCTGTTGTTCTCCAGCCCGTATATCTTGCCCGTCTTGAGCATGAACTGCCACAGGCCGGCGGCACCCCGGCGCGATACGGCTGTGGGGTTCAGGGCCGATTCGATGATGGGCAGGTATTTCAATTCCTGAGGGAGGTCGTACAGGTCGAGTGCCTCTTCGATGAAAGGCATGTAGAAGTTGCTGGCTGCCAGCATGAAGGACACTTTCTTGCGCAGCTTGGTGGTGTATTGTTCGATGTACTTCTTGACGGCGTCGTTGTAGGGCAGCTCAATCAGGGAAGGGATGCGCGCCAGGCGGTCAATGTACAAGGAGTCGCTGATGACGGGGCTGGTGGGGGTCACCAGGCAGTTGTCGTCCACCGTCAGGTGCATTTTAGACAGCCAGTCCCAGTAGAGGCTGTCCATGTCGGACTGCATGCTCTCGGGCATGTCGGCCAGGAATGTCGAGTCGGTGGGTGTCTGTGCTGACACCGATGTGGCACTTGTGAGGGCTATGGCCAGAAAGAGTGTTTTCAGTAGTGTTTTCATGGGGATTGTCAGAAATTAAAGCTGCACTGCAGGCCTACCGAGTTGTAAGTCCGGGTGCGTCCGTCGTTAAAAATGGTGGGCTCCACCTTCAGGGCGATGTCCTTGGAGATGTCGAAGTTCGAGAGTTCGGCATCCACATAAGCGTCGATGACTGAAAGCAGATAGACTCCGATGAAGCAGAAGATGCTCAAGTCGCGCTGGCGGCGGTAGGCGTCTTTCCGCTTCCTGAATATTTCCTTGAAGCGTTCTTCCTGACCCTCAATGCTGTAGCTGGGCGGCAGGAAGTCTTCGTAACTTTTCGTGTTGGGGTCGTCGTCCATGATGTCAAGATAGGCTTGTGAATAGTCCTTGTACATCAGGTTGTTCCAGTTGAGTGCGTAGGCACATCCTACAAATCCGCCGTAGACAATCGGGAGCTTCCAGTACTTGCGGTTGTAGATTTGACCGGCTCCGGGGATGACCAATGCCAGCCACACGGCCTTGTTCGGGTTGGGCACGAACTTCACTTTGGGCTCGGCGGGCAAGGGTTTCTCTTCGGCTGCCATCAGTGCGGCCGTGTCCACCGGCGACTCCAGTTGCTGGAGCTGGTAGGTGTTCTTTCTCCCGATACTGTCAGTGGTGAGGGTGTCCTGCTTGATGTCGAGAGCCATCAGCGAGTCGCGCGAAAGGCCCTGCCTCTTCTGTTTCGCCCGTTGGGCGTAGAGGTCGTTCCCCCCCGTCCATAGCAGGGCGAGAAGCAGGCTGACAAGCAGTTTGTATGTCATATTCGTTCTTTCCAATGTTGCAATCCTTATTTTTTCAGTGCGTCCAATATCTCCATGATGCGCTCCAAGTCTTCTTCGTTGCCGAACGGGATGGTGATTTTACCCTTTCCCTTGGCGTTTCTTGACAGCTGCACTTTGGTGCCGAAGAATCCGCACAGGTGTTTCTGGAGCACAAGGTATTCTTCTGAAAGGCGGGTGTTGCCGGTGGGTGCCTTAGGGCTCTTCCCTTCGAGGGTTTCACCGTTGGCGATGGCCTTGACCAGCTCTTCCACTTTCCGGACGGAATAGCCGTGTTCCTTGATTTCGTTGAACAGCTGGAGCTGGGTTTTCGGGTCGTCCAGTGAAAGGAGTGCCCGGGCGTGCCCCATGTCTATCTCGCGGTTCTTCAGTGCAACCTGGATGGTGGCCGGAAGCTTCAACAGGCGCAGATAGTTGGCAACGGTGGTACGCTTTTTGCCCACCCGTTCGCTGAGCCGTTCCTGGGTGAGGCTGTATTGCTCCAACAGCTGTTGGTAGGCCAATGCGATTTCCATGGAGTTCAGGTCCTCGCGCTGGATGTTCTCCACAAGGGCCATTTCCATTACATTCTCGTCGTCGGCCGTACGTATGTAGGCGGGTATGGTCTTGAGCCCCGCTTTCAGCGAAGCGCGATAACGGCGTTCGCCCGCAATAATCTGGTAGGAATTGTCGTCCAACTTACGCAAGGTGATGGGCTGGATGATGCCGATTTCTGCGATGGAATCGGACAATTCTTGAAGGGCAGTCGGGTCAAACTCCCGTCGTGGTTGGTTGGGGTTGACGGAAATCTTGCTCAGTTCAATCTCGCTGATGGAAGACGAACCGGAGGTCTGTACCTCGTCGGTCGAAATGAGGGCGTCGAGCCCGCGTCCTAATGCAAATTTCTTTTTGACTGCCATATTGTTTGTTTTTTATTTTGTTGCTAAAGTAGTCAGGAAGCTGTCGTTCCGTTCCTTTGTGGAGATAAAGGCCAATACTTTGGTTGATGTTTTCATAGTCGGAACTATTGGCTTTTATCTCCCTTTATCTCCTTTAACTCCTTTATCTCCTTTAACTCCTTGACTACTACTCCTTATTAATAATCTCTTTGGCCAAAGCCAAGTGGTTTCGTGCACCGCTTGAGACGGCATCGTAAAGGATGACCGGCATGCCATGGCTGGGCGCTTCTCCCAGCTTCACGTTGCGGTGTATAATCGTTTTGAATACCAACTCCTGGAAGTGTCTTTTCACTTCGTCGTATATTTGGTTGGCCAGTCGCAGACGTGAATCGAACATGGTGAGCAGGAAGCCTTCAATCTCGAGTGTCGGATTCAGTTTCGACTTGATGATCTTGATGGTGTTCAGCAGCTTGCTGATACCCTCAAGGGCGAAATATTCGCATTGTACGGGAATGATGACAGAGTGGGCGGCCGTCAAGGCATTGACTGTGATGAGTCCCAACGAAGGCGAGCAGTCAATCAGAATATAGTCGTATTCATCGGCCATGGGGCTGATAATCTGCTTCATGATTTTTTCGCGGTTGTCGAGGTTCAGCATTTCAATCTCGGCCCCAACCAGGTCGATGTGGGATGGAATGATGTCCAGTCCGTCGATGTCGGTCGTATAGATGGCCTCGGTGATGTCGGCACGGCCTATCAGGCATTCGTAGATGGAGCATTCCACTTCCTTGAGGTCAACTCCCAAGCCGGAGGACGCATTGGCTTGAGGGTCTGCGTCGATGACCAGCACCTTCTTTTCCAATGTGGCCAGCGAAGCGGCCAGGTTGATGGTTGTGGTGGTTTTGCCTACTCCACCTTTCTGATTGGCTAATGCAATAATTTTTCCCATAATAATCCAGTTTTTCAATTTACAAAAGAACAAATAATCAATGAGAGTTTCTATGGCTCGGCAGGAGCTTTTGGTAGAATTGTTGATAACTTGCGTCTTTTGTTAATAACTGCATTAGCTGCAAAGATAACGATTTCTTCCGTATTTCAGCGTTTTTTGTGCGGTGGTTTGCAGAACGTTAAGAATATTTTCCAATCGGCGAGGTCAACTCGGACAAAGTGTGTATCTTTACACACCAAGTTAAAGCAAGATGATGGAAAGAAAAAACAGACCTCTGATACTGATATCGAACGATGATGGCGTCAATGCCAAAGGCATCCGTGAACTGATAGAAACCCTGCGTGATGTGGCCGAACTGGTGGTGATGGCCCCTGACGGTCCCCGCTCGGGAGCGGCCTGTGCCATAACCAGTGAATATCCGGTTCGTCCCACTCTGTTGGTGGAGGAAGAAGGGTTGAAGATATACAGATGTAACGGTATGCCGGTGGATTGTGTGAAATTGGCGATGTACATGTTGGGCAAGCGTCCCGACCTGGTCATTGGTGGAATCAACCATGGTGACAATTCGTCGGTGAATGTCCATTATTCGGGCACGATGGGAGTGGTGCTGGAAGGCTGTATCAAGGGTATTCCTTCCATTGGCTTCTCCTTGTGCGACCATGCTGCTGATGCCGATTTCCAGCCGATGCTGCCATTTGTCAGAAGAATCGTTGTTGAGACTTTGGAAAAGGGATTGCCCCGTGGTGTTTGTCTGAATGTCAATGCGCCGTCGTCCAAATCCTATCAGGGAGTACGTGTCTGCCGCCAGGCGAAAGGGGATTGGAGCAATGAATGGGAGTGCTGCCAACATCCTCGCGGAGGGGAGTATTATTGGTTGACTGGCCGTTACGACACGGAGGAACCCCAGTCGGAAGACACGGACTATTGGGCACTGAAGCACGGCTTCATAGCCATTACACCGATACAAGTGGACATGACGGCTTATGCGGTGATGGATGAATTGAATAACTGGAATCTGGATATATGAAATATTATTTGATAGTAGGCGAGGCGTCGGGTGACTTGCATGCTTCGAACCTGATGAAGGCATTGAAGGAACAGGACAATCAGGCTGAATTCCGATTCTTTGGAGGCGACTTGATGAGTGCCGTCGGAGGAACCCGGGTGAAGCATTACAAGGAGTTGGCGTACATGGGATTCATTCCGGTGCTGCTCCATCTGCGCACCATCTTCAAGAACATGGACTTGTGCAAGAAGGACATTAGTCGGTGGAATCCGGACGTGGTGATATTGGTGGACTATCCTGGCTTCAACCTGACGATTGCGAAGTATGTCAAGAAGCATACCTCCATCCCTGTATACTATTATATTTCTCCCAAGATATGGGCATGGAAAGAACATCGCATCAAGAACATCAAGCGCGATGTGGACGAGCTCTTTTCCATCCTGCCTTTTGAAGTGCCTTTCTTTGAGAAACATCAGTACCCCATCCATTATGTAGGCAATCCTTGTGTGGATGCGGTGGACACCTTCAAGAAGGGAAATGTCGAATCGTTTGAAGCATTCGTCTCGGGTAACGGATTGGAATCCAAACCCCTTGTCGCTCTGCTGGCGGGCAGCCGCAAGCAGGAAATCAAGGACAATCTGCCGCTGATGCTGGAAGCGGCAAAGGACTTTGTGGACGATTACCAGTTGGTGCTGGCGGGCGCTCCCAGTATGGACATCAAGTCATACCAGCCCTTTATGCGTGAGGATGTGCCCGTAAAGGTGGTTTTCGGACAGACCTACCAGTTGTTGGCGCATGCCAAGGCGGCTTTGGTCACTTCGGGTACGGCCACTTTGGAGACCTCTCTCTTTAGAGTGCCGCAGGTGGTTTGTTACTATGTGGCAATGGGTAAATTGGTCTCCTGGCTTCGAAGCAAACTGCTGAAAGTGAAATACATTTCGTTGGTCAATTTGGTGGCCGACAGGGAAGTGGTGCGCGAATTGGTAGCCGACTCCATGACCGTGTCCAATGTCCGTACGGAACTGGATGCCTTGTTGCATGACGAGGATTATCGTAGCCGTATGTTGGCTGAATACGACCGCATCATACACATCTTGGGTCCTTCGGGTGCTTCGCAACAAGCCGCTTCGAAGATGGTCGGATTGCTGAGGATGAAGAAGCGTTGAACTTCTCGTCCTGGCTTTAGAAAAGCGAAACGATATAAAGGTAGAATACCGCAGCGGGTATGGCCATGATGGCACTGTCGAACCGGTCGAGCAAACCTCCATGACCGGGCAGGATGTTGCCCGAATCCTTGATGCCCAGGAAGCGTTTCATGAGCGATTCGGTAAGGTCGCCCCAAGTGCCGAACACCACTACGACCAAAGCCAATCCTACCCACAAGCCTGTAGACATGATGGGGAAAAAGTGTGCCAATACGAAGGCTGCACCGATACAGAATACGCCTCCTCCGATGGAACCTTCCCATGATTTCTTGGGCGAGATGCGTTCAAACAAGCGATGCTTTCCGAGCAACATGCCTGTGAAATAAGCGAATGTGTCGTTCATCCAAATGAAGATGAAGATGGAAAGCGGCATGATGAACACGTATTGGGGTGCCGAATAGGCTCCGTTGTCTTGGAAGGCCAACACATTGAGCAAAGCAAACGGAAGGCCAACGTAGATTTGGCTGAACATGGCATAGGCCCAATTGTTGAGCGGATTGTCCTTCTTCAAGTAGAGTTCTCTGATCATGAGATAGATGAGAACAACCAGATAGATGGAGAAAATGCCGGTCTGTACGGGATAAATGCCGTAGTAGAAGAAGCAAAGGAAAAGAATGGTGCTGCCTAATACGCACAAATTGCGGTTGATTTCAATGCCTTCTTGACGGTTCATCAGGTTGCAGAACTCGGCTGTAGCCATAGCACTGATGAGGCAGAAAAGCAGGCCGAATGAGAACGGGCTGCAAATGATGCTTCCTATGAGGACAACTCCGAAGACGATGCCTGTAATGACACGCTGGATAAGATTTTTCATAGCGTTTCGTTTTCTGGTTCAACTTTGTTTTCCAATAGTGGAGTAGACTCGGCGGCCGGTTCTTGCTCCAATTCCTTTTTCTCGTTTTCGGTATTCATGATTTCTTCCGAACGGGAAGCCCATGGGCGCTTGCCGAAGATTTGTTCGACGTCTTCAGCGAAAATCACTTCCTTTTCAACCAATAGCTGGGCCAGCTGGTTGTGGCCTTCACGATGTTCTGAAAGCAATGTTTTGGCACGTTCGTACTGCTCGTTGATCATGGCCTTCACTTCATCGTCTATCAGTTCGGCCGTACGGTCGCTATAAGGCTTGCTGAAGGAGTATTCATTGGTGTTGTAATAACACAAGTTAGGCAATTTCTCACTCATACCCGCGTAGGCTATCATGCCGTAAGCCTGCTTGGTGACTCTTTCGAGGTCGTTCATGGCTCCGGTAGAAATGTGGCCGGTGAACAACTCTTCGGCGGCACGTCCTCCCAAGGTCGCACACATCTCGTCCAGCATCTGTTCCTTGGTGGTAATCTGACGTTCTTCGGGCAAGTACCAGGCTGCACCCAAGGCTCTGCCACGTGGTACAATCGTTACCTTAATCAGTGGGTTGGCGTGTTCCAAGAACCACGACAAGGTGGCATGGCCTGCTTCGTGAAGGGCGATTGTGCGCTTTTCGTTGGCAGTCATTATTTTGGTCTTCTTTTCCAGCCCTCCGATGATACGGTCGATGGCATCGAGGAAATCCTGTTTGCCTACGGCGTCTTTCTGATGGCGGGCGGCTATCAATGCGGCTTCGTTGCATACATTGGCGATGTCGGCACCACTGAATCCGGGTGTCTGGCGGGCCAGTAAGTCTACGTCGACGGTGTTGTCCAGCTTCAATGGCTTGAGGTGTACTTCAAATACCGCCTTACGTTCGTTCAAGTCGGGCAAGTCCACATGGATTTGTCGGTCGAAACGTCCGGCACGTAACAATGCTTTGTCCAAAATATCTGCACGGTTGGTAGCGGCAAGAATGATGACACCGCTGTTCGAACCGAAACCGTCCATTTCGGTCAGCAGCTGGTTCAAGGTGCTTTCCCGTTCGTCATTGCTTCCCATGTTGGGGTTCTTTCCACGGGCACGTCCTACAGCGTCAATTTCATCGATGAAGATGATACAGGGCGCCTTTTCCTTTGCTTGGCGGAAGAGGTCTCTGACGCGCGAGGCTCCCACACCGACAAACATTTCTACGAAATCAGAACCTGACATGGAGAAGAAAGGTACGTCGGCTTCGCCTGCTACAGCCTTGGCCAACAGAGTCTTACCGGTTCCCGGAGGACCCACCAGAAGGGCTCCCTTTGGAATCTTGCCACCCAATTCGGTGTATTTGCCCGGTTGTTTCAAGAAGTCCACAATTTCTTGTACTTCCTGCTTGGCGCCTTCTTGTCCGGCTACATCCTTAAAGGTTATGCGCAAGGCCTTGTCGTCTTTTTCGTAGACTTGGGCACGGCTTTTTCCTACATTGAAAGGATTGGCTCCTCCGCCACCTCCACCGCTCATACGACGCATGATGAAAATCCACATGCCGACAATGAAAAGGATGGGGAAGATGTTCCAAAAGATAGCTCCGAACATTTCGGATTTCTTCTCGAATTGGATGCTTCCTGTGAATTTCCCCTCTTCCTGAGCCTTCTCAAGGAACTTTTCAAGCGCTTCGGTGGAACCTATTTCTACATGCACAAATGGGCTTCGTCCTACATTCTTGGCATTTTCTTTGAACACATCTCTGACGTGCTGAGGCTTGATAAACATGTCGACAGTATTGTCATTGTAGGCAACAATCTTGTCACCATATCCTTTGTTTACCATTTCCTTAAACTCGGTGTAGGTCACTTGCTTGTGGCCTTCACCTTGTCCGTCTCCGAAAAAGAACAGGAAACCTATGCCGAGAGCTATAATCATATAGAACCAGCTGAGGTTGAATTTCGGCATATTCGATTTGGACTTATTGGGGGTATTGTCACTCATATCAGTTTGGATTTAGTCAATGTTTGGTATATCTGTAAGAATCGCGTCTGCCCATAGGTTTTCCAGATTGTAGAAGTCTCTGACTTCGGGGAGGAAGATGTGTACCATGACATCACTGTAATCCATGGCTATCCATTGGGCGTTCTTCAATCCGTCTATTCCGATAGGCTTCTCGCCCGAGAAATTGTGTACATGTTCCCAAATGGAATCCGTGATGGCTGCCAGTTGGCTGGGATTGTTGCCTTCACAAATGACAAAATATTTGCAGATGGTGTCATCAATGTGTTTCAGGTCGGCAATGACGATTTCCCGGCCTTTCTTGTCCTGGATACCTTCGGTAATCTTCTGTACTAATGCTTCTGTTTGATTCATTCTCGGTTTTTGGAGCCTTTGGGCGTTAAAATAAAGTGCAAAGATACTTGGTTTTATTCTTCTTACGAAAAAAAAGGTGCAAAATCTATTTAAAAAACAAGCATTTCGATGCTGTAAATGCGCTGTTTCTTCATCATATAAACGTTTTGACGAGCAGTTTTG
Organism: Bacteroidaceae bacterium; assembly: GCA_017503235.1. GTDB lineage: Bacteria > Bacteroidota > Bacteroidia > Bacteroidales > Bacteroidaceae > Phocaeicola. Next base: position 15,225 of record JAFVTL010000091.1, read on the forward strand.
ATTCTTTTGACGGCTGATTGGTGAAAAAATAAAGTGAAAAAGTATGAAATTCTAAATAAATTCATTTAATTTGTAACTTGTTGTGTCATACCAATATGGCACGTACCTTGACTTTTTAATCTTTTTACGATGGACTCTATTGAAACTATTAACCCTATTGCTGAAGTTCCGGCTCAGGAAGCGACCGGTACATCGGCTACTCCAGTCGCATTGCAGACAAAGGAGGATGTGATTGAACGTTTGAAAACATTGAACGAACAGGAGGAAATTGCTGGCAGACCTGAATTGGAAGCGCTGAAGCAGACTTTCTATCGTTTGCGTAATGCTGAAGTGGAGGCGGCCAAAAAGGCTTTCGTCGAGAATGGAGGCAACGAAGACGAATTTGTGCCTGAAAAGGACGATTCGGAAGAACGGTTCAAGGAAGTCATGGGGCTGATAAAGGAAAAGAGAAGTGCATTGTTGGCTGAAGATGAAGAGGAAAAGCAAGCCAATCTGGAAAAGAAACTGGCCATCATTGAACGCATGAAGGAACTGGCCGAATCGTCGGAGGATGCCAACAAGGCTTATCATGAATACAAGAAACTGCAGACCGAATGGAACGAAATCAAGAACGTGCCTGCGGCCAAGGTGAATGAATTGTGGAAAAACTATCAGGTATATTCTGAAAAGTTCTATGATTTGATTAAGCTGAACAACGAATTCCGTGAGTATGATTTCAAGAAGAACTATGAGATAAAGATTCACCTCTGTGAAGCCGCTGAAAGACTGGCGGGAGAAGAAGATGTCATTTCTGCTTTCCATCAGTTGCAGAAGTTGCATCAGGAATTTCGTGAAACAGGACCGGTTGCCAAGGATGTCAGAGAAGAAGTGTGGGCACGCTTCAAGGCTGCTTCGTCAGTAGTGAACCGTCGCCATCAACAACATTTCGAGGAGCTGAAGGAGCGTGAACAACGTAATCTGGATGAAAAGACGGTGATTTGTGAAATCGTGGAGTCCATGGAATACGATACGCTGACTACCTTCCAGGATTGGCATGACAAGACCGAGGAAATATTGGCATTGCAGGCCAAATGGAAGACTATCGGTTATGCTCCCCAGAAGATGAATACCAAGATTTTTGAACGTTTCCGTGCCGGTTGTGATGAGTTCTTCAAGCGGAAAGCTGAATATTTCAAGGGGCTGAAGAATAATATGACGGAAAACTTGGAAAAGAAACGTGCTATGTGTGAAAAGGCGGAATCTTTGAAAGACAGTACCGATTGGAAGGAAACGGCTGAGGTGCTTGCTCGACTTCAGAAGGAATGGAAAACCATAGGGCCGGTGTCAAAGAAATATTCCGATGCGATTTGGAAACGTTTTGTCAGCGCCTGTGACTATTTCTTTGAACAGAAGGCGAAAGCTACTTCGTCACAGAAGACCGAAGAACTTGAAAACTTGGAAAAGAAGAAGGCGGTCATCGCCCGTTTGGAAGCATTGAATGCAGAAGAATCTCTGGCGGCCGAAGCGGGTAATGCCGTTCGTGAACTGATGAAGGAATGGAATTCGATTGGCTTCGTTCCGTTCAAGGATAAGGATAAATTGTACAAGCAATACCGCAAACTGGTGGATGCGTTGTTCGACAAAATGAACCTTTCGGCTTCCCAGAAGAAGTTGAACCGGTTCAGAAGCAACATCAACCAAACGGAAGGCAACCTGTACAGAGAACGTGAAAAGTTGGTGAGAGCCTATGAGAACATGAAGGCCGAAATTCAGACGTACGAAAACAATTTGGGCTTCCTGACCAGTGCTTCGAAGAAAGGAAACAACTTGGTTACCGAGATGAACCGGAAGGTAGAAAAGTTGAAAGCAGATCTGGAACTGATAGTGCAAAAGATTGCAGTGATAGACGAGTCAATCAAGGAATGACATACGAAAAGAGGGTGCTTGACACCCTCTTTCTTATTATATGGAATTGGAACAAACAAAAAAGGAAGCTCTTGCGAACTTCCTTCTTTGAGTTGGACTACCAGGACTCGAACCTGGAAAAACAGGACCAGAATCTGTTGTGTTACCATTACACCATAGTCCAATCTTTCTCTCAGAACCACCCGTTCTGATTTTGACGATGCAAAGATACGTCTTTTTTATTATTTGGCAAATTATTTCGTCTTTTTTTATGCATTACGAAAGCAAAACCGTAATTGCCATGTAGAATACCATGGCCAGAATGTCGTTGGTAGTCGTGATAAAGGGACCTGTAGCGATGGCCGGATCTATCTTCATCTTTTCAAGTGTCAGAGGTACGAGAGTACCAAAGATGGAGGCGAACATGACTACAGCAAACAGGCTGAGTGATACGGAGTAGGTCACTGTAGCGGTAGCTCCGAAACAAATGAAGTTGTAGATATATACCAACATGGAGATGATGGTGGCATTGATCAATGCAACCACCGATTCCTTGAGTATCTGTTTCCAAGTATTGCTGGCGTCGAGTGAATTGTTGGCCAGACCTTGCACGACAATGGCCGATGATTGGGTTCCGACATTTCCCCCGGTTCCCCCGATCAGTGGAATAAAGAGTGCCATTTCGGGATGGGTGGCGAAGATATTGTCGAAATTTCCCAGAATCATGGAACTGCCGATACCTCCGGCCATACCGATAAGCAGCCACGGAAGGCGGGCTGTTGTCTGGCGGAGGACATTATCGTCCGTTTCTACATCCTGCGAGAGACCGGATGCCAACTGGTAGTCGCGTTCGGCCTGTTCGCGTACTTCGTCCATGACGTCGTCTACGGTGATTCGTCCGACCAGTCGTCCGATGCTGTCCACTACCGGTACGGCCACCAAGTCGTACTTTTCAATGGTCTGTACCACTTCGTCGATGGGGGTGTCTACGTGTACCGATATGGGGTCTTTGCGCATGACGTGCTTTACCTTGGATACGGAAGGGCTGGTAATCATTCGTTTCAAGGGGAAGACTCCGCGCAGACGTTCTTCGTCATCCACTACATAAACATAGTAGATTTCGTCCATTTCTTCGGCCTGCATACGCATCTCCTTCAGACACTCGGGCATACTCCAGTTCTCTTTTACGATGACCATTTCTGTACCCATCAAACCACCGGCCGTATTCTCGTCGTATTTCAACAGGTCGACAATGTCGCCAGCCTGTTCAATGTCTTCAATGTGCGAAAGGATTTCTTCCTGCTTCTCTTCGTCCATCTCGCGGATGATGTCCACCGCATCGTCGGTATCCATGTAGTCCACGAACTTCTTGGCGATGGTTTCCGAGGGAAGGGTTTCCAGGAAGTCCTTCTGTGCATCTTCGTCCATCTCAATGAGGACGTCAGCAGCGGTTTCGTTGTCCATCTGCTGATAGATGAATTGTGCTTCTTCAACGTCCAACTCGTCGCATAGTTCGGCGATGTCGGCCGGGTGCATACCTGAAAGCAACTCCTTGAGCTTTTCGGCATCCTGTTGCTCGATGAGCTCCCGAATCAGATTCAAATCCAAATCTTCTTTATTCATCTCTACACGTTTTTAAGGTTTATACGACTCTTTTCATTCTTTCAGTGCGGCTTCTATCCGGTTGGTCAACCCGATGAAATCCTGTACGGACAATTGCTCGGGACGCTTGTCGAATATCGGATCGGCGCTGAGCGGATGGCTCTTGTCCAATATCGGCGAAATGGAGTTCCGCAATGTCTTCCTTCGCTGGTTGAAGGTCGTCTTTACGATTTGCTTGAACAGTCTCTCGTCACATCCCAAGTCGGTGGTTTCGTTGCGTGTCATGCGGATGACTGCACTTTTCACCTTGGGAGGTGGGTTGAATACATGTTCGTGTACAGTGAACAGATATTCCACCTTGTACCAGGCCTGTATCAATATGCTCAATATGCCATAGGTCTTGCTTCCGGGCGCTGCCGCTATCCGTTCGGCCACTTCCTTCTGTATCATGCCGGTACAGCAGGGAATCAGGTCCTTGTACTCCAGCATCTTGAAGAAAATCTGGCTGGAGATGTTGTAAGGGTAGTTTCCTGTAAGTACAAACGGCTTTCCGTCGAAAAGGTTCTCCAGTTTCAGTTTCAGAAAGTCGGCTTCGATGATATTACCTTCAAGGGAAGGGAAGTTCTCCTTCAGGTAGGCTACCGATTCGAAGTCCAGCTCCACCACTTTCACCTCACGACCCTTTTGGGTCAGGAATTGGGTCAGCACTCCCATGCCCGGTCCTACTTCCAGTACCGGAATCTCGGGACAGGCGTCAACCGTGTCGGCTATGTCACCGGCTATGCCCAAATCTTTCAAAAAATGTTGTCCCAAGAACTTTTTTGGTCTGACTGTTCCCATTTTAATCTTTTTTCTTAATAGTTTTGAACCGCATTTAGGTGCAAGATGCTATCTTTGCATCGTGCAAAGGTAATAATATAAATTAAAAAACGGCAGATTTTGGGACAAACTGAACGAAAAAAGATGATTAAAAAGGGTGTGCAGATACTGTTCCCGCTTTTGTTGGGAGTCGCGATTCTGTGGTGGACCTACCGTGATTTCAATTTCAGTCGTGTGTGGGATGTGCTGAATGGAGGTATGAACTATGGCTGGATGCTTTTCTCGCTTCTCTTTGGCATGACTGCCCAGCTTTGCCGCGGACTGCGTTGGAAGCAGACGTTGGAGCCTTTAGGCGAACATCCTCGTACCTCCCATTGTGTGTATTCCGTTTTCATCTCCTATGCGGCCAATCTGGTGTTGCCTCGTGTGGGTGAGGTGTCGCGTTGTGGGGTATTGGCCAAGTATGACGGCGTATCCTTCTCGAAGTCGTTGGGTACGGTGGTGACTGAACGGGTGATTGACTCGGTTTGTGTACTGCTCATTACGGGTACAACCCTCTTGCTTCAGATGCCGGTGTTCGCCACTTTTTTTGAAGAGACCGGTACGGACGTAGGACGCTATGCAGGCGTATTGACCTCGGCCCATTTCTATCTGGTTGTGATTTGTGTGGTTGCCTTGCTGGTCTTGGCTTTCTTTCTGGTGCGCAATGTGACCATGTTTGCCCGACTGAAAGGGATTCTTCAGAACGTGTGGGAAGGTATTCTTTCGGTGCGTCGTGTCAGGAATGTGCCGCTTTTCATCTTCTATACCATGGGTATTTGGGCCAGTTTCTTTCTCGAATTCTATGTGGCGTTCTTCGCGTTCAGCTTTTCTGCCGATTTGGGAGTGGTCGCTGCTTTGGTGATGTTTGCCGTAGGTACCATAGCGGTCATTGTTCCCACTCCGAACGGGGCAGGTCCCTGGCACTTTGCCATCATCACCATGATGGTGCTCTATGGTGTCGGAAGGGAAGATGCAGCGGTTTTTGCCCTGTTGGTGCATGGAATTCAAACCTTTTTACTAATTTTGTTGGGAATATATGGATTAGCGGCTCTGCCGTTCACTAATAAATCTAAAAGACTATGAGTACAATTCTTTCTTTGGCTCCACAGAATGTGTGGAAGCATTTCTATTCATTGACACAGATTCCTCGTCCTTCCGGTCATCTGGAGAAGGTGCAGGCTTTTCTGTTGGAGTTCGGTAAAAGCGTAGGCGTGGAAGCATTCCAGGACGAAGCCGGTAACATCATCTATCGCAAGCCCGCTACGGCTGGTATGGAAAACCGGAAGGGAGTTATCCTTCAGGCTCACATGGACATGGTGCCCCAGAAGAACAATGACACCGTACACGATTTTGAAACCGACCCTATCCAGACTTATATTGATGGTGACTGGGTGAAAGCCAAGGGTACCACCCTCGGTGGTGACAATGGTATTGGCGTTGCCGCTATCATGGCCGTGATGGAAGACAAGACCTTGGTACATGGTCCGCTCGAAGCTTTGATTACTGCTGATGAAGAAACCGGCATGTTCGGTGCATTCGGTTTGAAGCCTGGTACGGTGAATGGCGACATTCTGTTGAACCTCGACTCGGAAGATGAAGGCGAACTCTACATCGGTTGTGCCGGTGGAGAAGACCTGACAGCTACATTAGAATATAAGGAAGAAGAAACCGACTCCGAAGATGTAGCCCTGAAGGTGACATTGAAAGGACTTCGTGGTGGTCACTCCGGTTTGGAAATCAACGAAGGCCGTGCCAATGCCAACAAGCTGATGGCCCGTTTCGTGAATCAGGTCATCACTTTCGACGAAGCTTGCCTTGTGTCATGGAATGGTGGCAATATGCGTAATGCCATCCCTCGCGAATGTGAAGTGGTCATCACCATCCCGGCAGAAGAAGAAGCCGATGTGCTGGAATTCGTGAAGGAATGCGAAACCCTCTGGAATGAAGAATACCACGTACACGAAACTCCGATTACCTTTGCTGCCGAACGGGTGGAATTGCCGAAGACAATGGTGCCGGCCGAAATCCGCGACAACTTGGTGGATGCCATCTATGCTTGTCAGAACGGTGTGCTTCGCATGATTCCTACCATCCCCGATACTGTAGAGACCTCTTCCAACTTGGCAATCGTGAATATCGGTGGCGGTAAGGCGGAAATCAAGATACTGACTCGCAGTTCGCGCGATTCCATGAAGGATTACCTCAACACCAGCCTCGAAAGCTGCTTTGCCATGGCGGGTATGCAGGTAGTGCGTTCGGGTGGTTATTCCGGTTGGGAACCCAATGTCGACTCTCCGATTCTGAAGGCCATGAAGGAATCCTACAAAGCTCAGTTCGGCAACGAACCGGCTGTGAAGGTTATCCATGCAGGTCTGGAATGCGGCATCATCGGTGCCGTCATGCCCGGCTTGGACATGATTTCCTTCGGTCCTACCATGCGTTCACCTCACTCACCCGACGAACGTTGTAACATTCCTACCGTAGCGAAGTTCTATGACTTCTTGACCGCTACATTGGCCAACACTCCGGTGAAGGAATAAATTTATTGTTTACACAGGTATTTTTTAACTTTCCTCCTATATATATAGTGAGTTGAAGTTGAAATTCATTGTCACTAAGTTCAGCCTCGATTGATTATCAGTCAGTTAGGCTGAACTTTCTTGTTTCTGTAGGAGGGTGTGTCAAAAATGCCTCTTTAATTTTTCATCCGCAGATTACGCGGATTGCGCAGATAAATAATAACCTTTCGGTATCATAAAGATGAAAAATCTTCGTTATCAGCATCATCAGCGGATGGAAAGTGTATTTTGATACAGCTTCGCCTTGCATTCCGCATAACTGTCCCCCAATTTGAGAGAAGTTGTATCCACACTGTCCCTCTCTTAGGGGGACGAGCGAAGCGGAGGGGGTGTAACAGTGGTGGGTGTGTAGAACCTCCGATGAATATCACCCCTCCGTCCTACGGACACCTCCCCTGCCCGGGGAGGAGTTGTAGCATCTCTCATAATTGTCCCCCAATTTGAGAGAAGTTGTATCCATAACTGTCCCTCTCTTAGGGGGACGAGCACGAAGTGCGGAGGGGGTGTAAAAGTATAGGGTACAATTCCCATGACCAGCGCAAGCCTTTCCTGGTGACCAGGAGCGGCCGCACTTGGTGACCAGGAACGGCCGTTCCTGCTCGGAGGAAAGTACGCTC
>JAFVTL010000092.1 GCA_017503235.1 Bacteroidaceae bacterium
CTTGCTTGCTTGCTTGCTAACATTTTATTCGATATTTCCAAATTCCGCATCACTTTTTTTGCTCTTTATTTCGCAAAAATACCAAAAAGATGGGAAAAGCAAGCATTTCAGCCCATTATTTCTACTAAATAATAAAAAGATGACAAATAGATGACACAGATAGGACGGATGACCGCGGAATTTTATCTTACCTTGCGGATGACAAACGGAAGGAAACAAAAAAAAGGTGCGACCTTACAGAGTCACACCTTCCATAATCTTTTCCAAGGCACCGGCATTGTCCTTCACATAGTCGCCGGCCGCCTTGCCTGATGCTTTCAGATAAGCCTCATCGGAAAGGAAACGGTCCATCAGCCGTTCGAAGTCCTCATAGCCGGCAATTTCGAAACCACCCCGTTGTGCCAGGAGATGACGGGCCTCGCGGAACTTCTTGTTATTGGGACCGAAGATGACCGGTATGCCATAGACAGCCGCTTCGAGCACATTGTGGATGCCTACGCCGAAGCCACCGCCTACATAGGAAATTTCGCCGTAGCGATAGATGGATGACAACAAGCCGTAACAGTCGATAAGCATACAACCGGCGTTGGCCACATCGGCTTCGGTAGCTTGGGTATAGCGTACACAAGGGCGTTGCAGCTTGGAGGCAATCTCTTGCAGATGGGCTTCATCGACCACGTGAGGGGCTATCACCAGCTTCACTTCGGGATGGGCATTGAAATACTTGATGAAGATGTCTTCGTCGGGTCCCCACGAACTGCCGGCCACGAAGGTCAGCGCACCACCCTTGAAGCGTTCCACAAGCGGAAGTTCCTTGGCTGCCGCAAAGATGTCGAGCACGCGGTCGAAACGGGTATCGCCCACCACTGTCGTACGGTCTACACCAATGCCGGCCAGCAACTGCTTCGACGCTTCGTCCTGTACAAACAGGTGGGTGAAGGTCTTCAGGACTTTCTGGTAGCTCTTGCCGTACCAACGGAAGAAGATCTGCCCCGGACGGAAAATGGACGAAACACTGTATACGGGAATGCCCTTTGCAGAGAGGGCGTTCAAATAGTTCTGCCAGAACTCATACTTGATGAAGAATGCCATGCACGGACGGGCCAGTTCGATGAACTTCTCCACATTGCGGGGAGTGTCGAACGGCAGATAGCACACCACATCGGCCCCTTCGTAATTCTTGCGTACTTCATAGCCCGAAGGCGAAAAAAAGGTCTGCAGAATCTTATACTGGGGGTAATCCTTGCGGATGCGCTCAATCAGCGGCCGTCCTTGTTCAAATTCACCCAAGGAGGCTGCATGAAACCAAATGTAGCGTGCATTCCGGTCTATCTTGTCGCGCAGCAGGTCGAACACCTCCCGATGGCCTTTCACCATCTTGGCCGGCTTCGGGCTGAACAGTGCCGCCACCTTGACCGCAAACTGATAGACTGCTATGGCAATGTTGTAAATCATAGTTTTTTATTCAATCACTTCCACAGCCCGGCGGATACGTCTCAACGACTCTTCCTTACCCAGGACCTTGGTTATATCAAAGATATGCGGACCCTTTCCTTCGCCTACAAGCGTCAGACGGAAGGCGTTCATCACATTGCCCATGTGGTATTCCTTGTCGGCAATCCATTGCATCACCACCTTTTCCTGGTTCTCAGCCGAGAAGTCGTCAAGGGCTTCCAACACATCGGCCAGTTCCAGCATCTGGCGGGGTGATTCCTCTTTCCAGCGTTTCTTGCGGGTCTTTTCATCGTATTCTGTCGGCGCCACGAAGAAGAACTTGCAAGTATCCCACAGTTCCTTGACGAAGTTCACACGTTCCTTCATCAGCCCTACCACGGTAGTGACCACTTCCTTCGATGCCTCTACGCCATTAGCTTGCAATATCGGCATGAACAGGTCGGCCAGTTCGCCGTTGTCCTTCATCTTGATGTATTCGTGGTTGAACCACTTGCCCTTTTCATAGTCGAACTTCGCACCGGCCTTACTGCAATGGCTCAAGTCAAACAGCTGCACCAGCTCGTCGAGCGACATGATTTCCTGATTGTTGCCCGGATTCCAACCCAACAAGGCAAGGAAGTTGATGACCGCTTCAGGCAGGTAGCCTGATTCGCGATAGCCTGAAGAGACATCGCCTGTCTTGGGGTCGTGCCATTCCAGTGGGAACACGGGGAAACCGAGGCGGTCGCCGTCGCGCTTGCTCAACTTGCCGTTACCGTCGGGCTTCAAGAGCAACGGGAGGTGGGCAAACTGAGGCATGGTGTCTGCCCATCCGAAAGCCCGGTAGAGCAACACATGAAGGGGTGCGGAAGGCAACCATTCTTCACCACGGATAACATGGGAAACTTCCATCAAATGGTCGTCCACAATGTTGGCCAAGTGGTAAGTAGGCAGTTCGTCGGCCGACTTGTACAGCACCTTGTCGTCCAACACGGAAGAGTTCACCACCACTTCGCCACGAATGATGTCGTGTACATGGACTTCTTCATTCGGCTCAATCAGGAAACGCACCACATACTGCTTTCCTTCGGCCAGCAAGGCGTCCACTTCCTCCTTCGGAAGCGCCAGCGAGTTGCGCATGCCCATACGGGTGGAAGCATCGTACTGGAAGTTGGCCACTTCTTTACGCTTGGCATCCAGCTCTTCCGGAGTGTCAAACGCCAGATAAGCCTTACCGGCATCCAGCAATTGCTGTACGTACTTCTTGTAGATGTCACGACGTTCCGACTGGCGGTAGGGGCCGTAGTTTCCTCCGAAGCTTACGCCTTCGTCAAACTTTATGCCCAGCCATTTGAACGACTCAATGATATATTCTTCAGCTCCCGGGACAAACCGGTTGGAGTCTGTATCTTCAATACGGAATATCAGTTCACCCCCATGCTGACGAGCGAACAGGTAATTATACAAAGCGGTACGGACACCGCCGATATGTAATGCTCCGGTGGGACTTGGAGCAAAGCGAACTCTAACTTTTCTTGCTGTCATTTGTTCCTTAATCTATAAAATACAGCGCAAAAGTAATTCAAATTCCCGATTTTTTCGTATTTTGCGCGCAAAAATATGCATTTATGAAGAGTTTACAGTCAAACAAAGGCTTTTCCTATAAGAATTGGCTCTATAAAGGGCTTATCTTCCTCATTACTGTTACCATCATCGTATACTTCCTTCCGAAGGAGGGGAAGTTCAACTATCAATTTGACATCAACACGCCGTGGAAATACGGACTGCTCCAAGCGTCCTTCGATTTTCCCATCTATAAGAACGAACTTCAGGTGCAAGCCGAGGAGGACAGTCTCATGGCTACTTACCAACCTTATTACAATCTGAACAAAGAGACGGAAAAGAATGCTGTTGACAAGTTCAGAGAAGACTACTACAAAAACCTCAAGCAACACATCGGAAGAGAATATTTCCGGTACATAGAACGCACCCTGAAGGAACTGTATGCGCAAGGGATTGTCAGCGGTAACGAATTGGGGCAGCTGAAAGAAGACAGCGTCCATCACATCCTGCTGATTGAACAGAACACCGCAACCAGCATACCGGTCGGCCAACTCTATACGACCAAAGCCGCCTATGAATATCTGTTGAACTCGGATACGGCCCAATACAGCAAACTAATCCTGCAACAATGCAACCTGAACAACTACATCACGCCCAACATCACTTATGATGAAGAGAAGTCGGAAAGTGCCTTACAGGACCTCTTGTCAAACATTTCGTGGGCGAACGGATATGTATTGAACGGCCAGAAAATCATTGACCGAGGGGAAATCGTTGACGAAAACACCTATAACATCCTGCTTTCTTTGAAGAAGGAATGGGAAAAGCGGGGGGATACCATCGAAGAGAAACGGTTGACCATCTTGGGGCAAATCATTTTCGTCAGTCTGTTCATCATCTGCTTCATGACTTATCTGGAACTGTTCCGTGACAGATTTTATGAACAACGGGGCAACATCATCCTGCTGTTCCTGCTCATCATCTTCTTCCCGGTACTCTCCTCCATCATCGTCGAGCAGAATCTGACCAGCATCTATGTAGTGCCCTATGCCATGATTCCTATCATCATCCGAATCTTCCTGGATTCGCGAACAGCCTTCATGGCTCACGTCGCCATCATACTGATTTGCTCCATCACATTGCAATATCCGTATGAATTCATCCTGTTGCAACTGCTTACGGGTATGGCGGCCATCTTCAGCTTGCGCGAACTGTCGCAACGTTCACAGCTGTTCCGAACGGCTTTCATCGTATTCGCCTGCTACGCCCTACTCTATTTCGCCTTCGAACTGATTCTGGAAGACGACCTTACAAAGCTGAACACGCGAATGTACATTTACTTCGGCATCAATGGCGTGATGCTTCTGTTCGCCTATCCGTTGCTCTTTGCACTGGAAAAGATATTCGGTTTCACTTCCAACGTTACGCTGGTGGAACTTTCCAACATCAACAACAGCCTGCTGCGCGAAATGTCAGAGATTGCACCCGGGACGTTCCAGCATTCCCTCCAGATGGCAAACCTTGCTGCTGAAGCGGCCAACCGCATCGGAGCCAAGAGCCAGTTGGTGAGAACCGGAGCCTTGTACCACGACATCGGGAAAATGGTGAACCCGGCTTTCTTCACCGAAAACCAGTCGGGGGTCAATCCGCACAAGAGCCTCAGTTATGAACAAAGTGCCCAAGTGATTATCAGCCACGTCACCGAAGGGCTGAAACTGGCCGAAAAGCACAATCTGCCCAAGGTTATCAAGGATTTCATCAATACACACCACGGACATGGGCTGACCAAGTATTTCTACATCTCCTACCAGAACGAGCATCCGAACGAAGAAGTGGATACTGAAATGTTCCGTTATCCCGGCGTAGACCCGTTCACCAAGGAACAAGCCATTCTGATGATGGCCGATTCCGTGGAAGCCGCTTCCCGAAGCCTGCCTGAGTATACGGAAGAAAGTATCGGTTCGCTGGTGGACAAGATTATCGACACACAAGTGGCTGACGGCTTCTTCAAGGAATGTCCCATCACCTTCAAGGACATAGCCATGGTAAAAGCCTTGTTCAAGGAAAAGCTGAAGACAATGTATCACACCCGCATCACTTATCCGGAACTAAAGAAATAATAGCAAAGTGGATGTGTCGAAACGCCTCTTAAATTTTCATCCGCAGAATACGCGGATTGCGCAGATAAATAACGACCTCTCGGTACAATTAAAGATGAGAAATCTGCGTTATCAGCGTCATCAGCGGATGAAAAGTGTATTTTAACACAGCTCTTTTCTTATCTCTTCCAACAACCCGGCACAAGCATCTTCCAAAATGTCGAGTACATTCTCGAAGCCGGAAGCACCTCCATAATAAGGGTCAGGAACATAATCCACTTGCTTCATGCGGCAGAAATCGGTCATCCGACAGATTTTCCTTTCTGCCTCCAACGAAGGGGCACGGTCCTTCAAATCCTGGATATTGCGGTCGTCCATTCCGACAATTCTATCGAAGTCAAAGAAATCTTGTGTGCAGACGGGACGCGAACGATGAGTCAGGTTGTATCCTCTGCGTGAAGCATGCATCCTCATCCGGCTATCCGGCAATTCCCCCTGATGATAACTCAAGATGCCGGCCGAATCGACTTCTATCTCTTTTTCCAATCCCTCTCTTTTAATAAAGGTACGCATCACTTCTTCAGCCGATGAAGAACGGCAGATGTTTCCAAGGCAAACAAACAATATCTTCATATTCAAATTCTCTTCAAGTGGTTTCTAAACACTTCCACACTCCGATTGACAATCAAGGCTTCCGGAAATTCCGTTTCCAGCAACAACGGATACAGATACCCGTAATTGGCAATGTCGAAGGAAATGTGCGCATCACTGCCCAGGATGACAGGCACTTCATATTGCTTGCACAAACGAAGAATCTCCAGGTTGTTGTCGCGGGCATCCACTTTGTTACGGGTAGGTTTCAACGAGCTGTTGTTTATCTCCAGCAACGTACCCCATTCCTTCGAAGCCAACACTATCGGTTCAAAGTCGAGCTGGGCAGTACCATCGCCGGGATGGCTGATAATCTGTATATAAGGATGACGAATGACACGTATCATTCCTTGCGTATTCTCTTCCCGGGTGCCCGATTCGTAGCACAATGAATGGATGCCGGCTATCCGGAGGTCCAACAGTTTCATCAATGTTTCATCGGCATCGATATTCCCATCCTTGTCCAGGATGTTGATTTCAGCGCCCAACATCAGTTCTATTCCATACATCTGACGGGGTACCACATGCAGATTGCGGAAATAGATCAAGTCACACGTGCCGGGGATTCCCGGAGTATGTTCCGTAATTCCCAACAGTTTCAAACCTTTATCCGAAGCCGCCTGAGCCATTTCCTGCAACGTGCTGAACGCATGTCCGCTGGCCAGCGTATGGGTATGCATATCGAGTTCTATATTCATATCTTTATTGAGGGTCTACATCATAATACACAATCAAAGAGCGGAAGCGCTCATCCTCTACAAGCATCCGCTGCACCGAAAGCAGATAATCGCGCACCTTCTTCATGGACGCCGATTGTTCCACTTTGATGACTATCTTCTTGATAAACAAGGTCTGGATTCGTGCTACAGGAGGTTTGTCAGGTCCCAAAATCCGATCACCCATCACCATACGCAAATGGTTTGCCAACATATCGGCCGCCAAAGTGAGCACTTCTTCCTTACGGTGCTTCAGGTATACATACACCAGTCTATAATAGGGCGGATAGCGGAACAGCTGGCGTTCTGCCAACTGGTCATAATACAATTGTTCGAAATCATTGTCCACCACCTGTCGCACAACCGGCAAATCGGGTGACTTTGTCTGCAAGATAACCAACCCTTGCTTGTTCTTTCGGCCTGCACGACCTGCCACTTGCGCCATCAGTTGGAAAGCACGCTCATGGCTACGGAAATCGGGATAGTTCAACAAGGTATCGGCATTCAGGATTCCTACCACACTGACCCGGTCAAAGTCCAATCCTTTGGATATCATCTGTGTACCTATCAAGATATCGGTCTGCCCTTCCTGGAAATCAGCGATGATGCGTTCGTAAGCCGTCCGGGTCTTGGCGGTATCCAAGTCCATACGGGCCACTCGTGCCTCCGGGAAGATGGTTTTCACATCATCTTCTATTCGTTCTGTACCAAAGCCTCGATGATTCAGTTCCACCCCTTCACAGGCCGGACACGAACGGGGCACTTGATAGGTATACCCGCAATAATGACAGGTCAACAATCCAAGTCCTTTGTGATACGTCAGACTCACATCACAGTTCTTGCATTTCGGTATCCAACCACAAGTATGACATTCAATCATCGGCGCAAAGCCCCTTCGGTTCTGAAAGAGAATGACTTGTTCCTTCCGTTCCAAAGCTTCCCGCATTTCCTTAACCAGCATGGGAGAAAATGGTCCCTGCATCCGTTTCTGATGAGCCAGTTCCTTGATGTCCACCACTTCAATGCGAGGCAATCGGATAGCCTGATAACGTTCTTTCAGTTCCACCAATCCATACTTGCCTTCGGTAGCATTGTAATAGCTTTCCACACTGGGTGTTGCCGTTCCCAGCAACACTTTGGATGCATACATGGATGCCAGCATAATGGCCGCATTACGGGCATGATAGCGCGGAGCCGGGTCTTGCTGCTTGTATGTATTCTCATGTTCCTCATCCACAATGACCAACCCCAACCGCTGGAAAGGCAAGAAGATGGAAGAACGGACCCCCAAGAGGATGTCGTATGGTGAATCGCCCAATTGCTTTTGCCAAATCTCCACTCGTTCGGAATCCGGGAATTTGGAGTGATAGATGCCCAAGCGGTTACCGAATATCCGCTTCAAGCGTTCTGTTATCTGAGTAGTCAAAGCAATTTCCGGCAATAGATAAAGTACTTGTTTACCCGTCTTCAACACTTCCTGAATCAAACGGATATAGATTTCAGTCTTTCCGCTGGAAGTCACCCCATGCAACAGGCACACATTCTTTTGGCGGAAACTATCCAGAATGCCGGCAAAAGCTTTATTCTGCGCTTCATTCAATTCGTTCGTTTCCGACAAGGGAGCATCTGTCTTTCCCAATCGGCCTATTTCCTGATAATACACTTCAAGCACCCCTTTCTCCGCGAGTCCGTTGAACACGTTTGGAGAAACACCCGCCTGTTCCATCAATGATTTTTTGGAAACCTCCTTCAAGAACTCTCCGGAAGCCATCCATCCCGACAATTCAATGTACTTCATCAGCAATGCCAATTGCTTCTTGGCACGTCCCAATTCGTCGAACAAGGCACGCAACTTGGCCTCATCCATATCCTTATCCGCCAAACGGACACGGGCTTCGGTACGAGGCTTGTAATTGCGCTTCAATTCTTCCTTCACAAATATCGCCTCCTTTTCAAGCAAGGATTTGATAAGGGGAAGAATATGTTTCATGCCGCTTGCCTTTTCCAATTGGGTGATGCATTGCTCTTTTTCAACGCTCAACAAATCAAGAATGCGTTGTTCCTTCTCCGGCAAAGGTTCGGAAGCCTCGAACTCTTCGTTGTAAGCCACCATCGTTTCGCTTTCCAGCTTCATGCCCGAAGGCATAGCAGCCTTGTAGACATCACCTAACGTACATAAGTAATAGGAGGATATCCACTCCCAGAAACGCAATTGCTGAGGAAGTATGACCGGCGAAGCATCCAGCACTTCTTCGATGTCTTTAGTCTCATACCCCTCCGGAGCGGCATAATGCACCCGAGTCACGATGGCCGTATAATACTTTTTACGACCAAACGAAACCACCACCCTACAACCTTCCCGAACCTTGTCCTCCAACATGGAAGGCAATGAATAAGTGTATTGCGAGGCAATGGGCAGAGGTACTATGACATCAACATATTTCTTCATGCAGACAAAGGTACAAAAAAAGAAGGCATCCCGTAAGAATGCCTTCTTTAAATCCTTTCATTTCCTTAGAAAATAAGCGCAGCGGATACTTGCCAAGTCTTGTTCTTGGCACTGATAGCAGATACTGCATCCTTCCATTCATAGGCGTCGCCCATCGGAATCTGGTAGGTAACACCAATCTGAAGTTTTCTAAGCAGCTTTACACCAGCGCCCAAGTTTACGGCTACTTGTGTTTTCTTTGCTTCCACATTTTCAACATCAATATCCTTGAAATTGAAGAAGAAGTCAGGACCTGCGGCCAGATAAAAGCCCAAAGTGCTGCCCAAACCGATGGTATATTTCAAGTTTACTGGAACTTCAATGCCTTGTTCCTTATATTCACCCTTACCACGCTGAGAGTACAACAATGCACCGTCAACACCCAAGCCAATGATAGGAAGTGTCACTTCGGCCATCGGGCCAATGAAGAAACCGGTTGAGTTATCCCCCAAGTCCTCCAATTTCTCTACATTCAAGTCGAGTTTGCTCATATTCAAACCACCTTTTACCCCAAACTTAATCAATTGAGCTTGTGCCGGAGCCGCCATCATCAGTGCTACGGCTACCATCAATACACTAAAAATCTTTTTCATATTTACATTCTTTTAATGTTATTACGTCACAAAGATAAACATTTATTCAGATAAATTGTTCAATTTCTTCTCTAAAAGCATCACTTCCCTTCGGATACCTGCTTCTTGCGGAACTCATCCAGTTGCTTGAAGCAATGTGCGTCAATGATTTCATTCAACTTACGATCCAGATTGTTGGTTATCTTGCAATCATAGTCAAATATCAACATTTCACCATTTTCCGATGTATAAGGTTCCCATGCAGGAAGTCCTTCGGTATTCGGATTGCCCGTATGTGCGAACTGAGCCCATGAGCTGCTCATCAAGTCTGCCAAGCGCAGGTCTTGTTCAGTTGCTTCGGGAAGTTCGTTGAGCGAATGATGGAGGGTATTGAAGCAGAACTTCAACTCATGGCCATGCTGGGAGCCTTGAGTGACGGGCGACCTCCAAGTGAACATATACATATAGGTCTTGGCACGGCGGCTTTCTGCAATGGTATCGGCCGTAATGATAGTTTTCGGACGGAACAGCCAGTCGATGCATACCAAATCCTGAGGTACGAAATCGGGATAGGTTTCGCCAAAAGTCTTGATATACTCATCCGTCTGTTCGCCGAAAGTAGGCAACAGGGCTTCCCTTGCTTGCTCCATGGTCATGGGCTGGTCGTACAACAATCGTTGCAATTCGTGATAAGTCGTTCCAATCACCACGGGAACATCGTTGGATATTTCAGGGAATCCCGGTTGGAAAGGCTGTTGCAAAAGCACCTCCCCATCGGGTGAAGGTCCAAATCCCCACATCATGGGTGTGCCAGGTCTACGAGTACCGATACTGGCCGCCATGGCTCGCTGACCAGCCGCATAGAGCTCTTTATAGGGAACCTCCTTGATGCGTTCAATGTCGGCGGTATCTATCGCCAACTCCTTCAATACGGCAAGGCCGAGTTCTTCGCTCATCGCCTTGTTGTTCACGTTCAGAATGGTACCGCTCATGATGATAGCCTTGTGGAACAAGCCTTTGGCTGAAGGCATGCACATCAAGGTTCCGACCTTGCCACCACCGCCCGATTCACCGAAAATCGTCACATTCGTCGGGTCGCCTCCGAATTGGCGGATATTCTTCTGCACCCATTCGAGGGCGCTCACAATGTCGAGCATACCGACATTGGCCGAGTATTTATAGGCATCGGACGCTGCCGACAAATCCAAGAAGCCGAGAATGTTGAGTCGATGGTTGACGCTGACTACCACCACATCCTTTTTGGCCAAGCCCATCCCTGGGTTCCATGCCGATGTACCCGATTCGAATCCGCCTCCATGAAGCCATACCATAACGGGCTTTGAGGCCTTCTTGTCCGTTGTCCATACGTTCAGCACGCACGAATTCTTTTCCGACATTTCGTCTTCGCCCAATTCACGTCCATGCGTCATCTGCATGGCTTGGGGGCCCCAATGGTCACATACCCTCACGCTATCCCATTTCTCCACGGGAAGTGGAGGCATAAAACGTTCAACCTTGGCATAGGGGATACCCAAAAACGCCATTGTCCCTTCTTGTTCAATCCCTTTCACCCAACCGGTATGAGTCTCTACACACAGAGGGTCGGCGGGTTGGTTGCAGCACATCAAGGTCATCATCATGACCACACATGCCAATACTGATTTCAATTTCATCTTGTTCTCTCCTTTCTTTTCCCTTCGACGGAAGAAAGCATTGCTTTATGCATCGTAAAGCATTGCTTTAGTCTCCGTAAAGCGTCGTTTTTCATGTACAAAAGCGATGTAGCCCTACACAACAGGAGACCACATCGCCTTATCATACAATTTACTTTCAATTTAATGTTTTAATATTCATCCTCGTTGAAGAAGAAGTCTTCTTTACTTGGATAATCCGGCCAAATGTCTTCGATGCTTTCGTAGATTTCGCCTTCATCTTCAATCTCCTGCAGATTTTCAATCACTTCGAGTGGAGAACCTGAGCGGATGGCGTAGTCTATCAGTTCATCTTTTGAGGCCGGCCATGGTGCATCTTCCAATTTAGATGCCAGTTCTAATGTCCAATACATAGCTTTCTATCATTTAAATTATTTCAACATTCTATTATACAGTTCCCTATTCAGCCGCAAATGTATAATAAAATCTTTCAATAACAACTTTTATCCCAATAAATTTCATGGCATCCGCCCAACAAATTCAATTTTCGTGCCAAAACAAACAGAAAATCGGACAGCCGGTTGATGAATGCGATGACAAGCATATCCACTTCGCATTCTTCAGCCATCCGCAAGATGCATCTCTCAGCACGTCTGCAAACGGTCCTACACACCTGACAGACAGCCGATTCGCGTGTTCCTCCGGGGATGACAAAGCTTGTCAGCGGAGGCAACTCGGCATCCAAGGCATCTATCGCCTGCTCCAAACGGACGATATCCTCATCACCGATGCGGCTTTCTACACGCAACGTGGTGCATGTCTGGTCGGTAGCCAAATAGGAACCTACCGTAAAAAGCTTGTGCTGTACCCACAACACGAGTTTCTTCATGTCTTCCGTTTCGTTCAAATAAGTCAACAGAAGTCCCAAGTGGGTGTCCAGTTCATCGATGGTGCCATATGCTTCCAGACGGATATGAGTTTTCGGCACTCGAGAACCACCTACCAACGAGGTCATTCCCTTGTCACCCGTACGGGTATAAATTACACTTTTCTTCATGGGTTGCTCTACAAAAAGTTTATGATATAGTTTTGCTTGCTCCGCTTCGGATGGAAGAATACAATTCCCACATCGTATAGGTCAAACGTAATCCTTACACGTTCGCTTTGGATGACTTCCTTCCACCACTTCTGCTTCGCATCGTTTTCATACAAGTTTCCTATCACCATGCAGGAGTTGTCCTTCATGCAAGGAAGTGCCTTGTCAAACACCTCTATATAATAAGGTGTATGGGCGATATGCAGAAAGTCTACACTTCCCAACTCCGCCATTCTTGCATCCAACCATTTCATTGCTTCTTCCACACTTCCGGCATCCACGGTTTCAGCCGACATGGACGGACGGGCCTCCTGCATATATGCGATGGAAGAACCATCGCCAGTACCCACCTCCAACAAGGTTTTCGGTGCAAGGTGATTCACCAAACGGAAAAGCAGCTCGTTCACCTTGCGACGATAATGGGGACGGCCTTCTTCAAAGCGCCTTTCCTTCAAAGGACGAAAAGCATAATACGGCAAACGCTCGTAAATGACAGACGTAACCAGATAAAAATCAGAGGGCGAATGTACACCATAGCCGAGACGATGGCGAAAACGCCGGCACCAGTTCCATATCCTTTGAATCAAATTCATACTTTTCCCTTTTACACGAACAAAGATAGAACTTTGCTACAGAATAGCCAAAGAAAAACGGCAACTGAAGAAAAAGTTTCGTACTTTTGTCGAAAACAACGCCCATGAAAGTCCTTTGGATAGACCTGAACAGCTCGTATGCACACTCGTCACTGGCCCTTCCTGCCCTTCATGCACAAATAAAGGACAAGAGTCCTTACGAATGGGAAATGGTATCGGCCACCATCAATGAAAATGTAGGAATGGTAGTTGAACGGATTATCGACCATCAACCCGACATCATTGCAGCTACTATGTGGCTCTTCAACCACGAGCAGCTACTCCACATCACTTCGCGAGCAAAAGCCTTGCTCCCAAAGGCTTGCCTCATATTGGGAGGCCTCGAGTTCCTAGGAGAGAACGAAACATTCCTGCGGTGCAATCCATTTGTCGATGCCGTATTCAGAGGAGAAGGCGAAGAACATTTTCCCCAATGGCTATCTTGTTGGGACAATCCTACAGCATGGGCAACCATTGGTGGGCTTTGTTATCTGGATGAGAACTCCGTCTATCACGACAACGGAAAGGCAAAGACAAGTGCATTCGACTGTCTTGTCCCTCCCGAAGAAAGCCATTTCTTCAATTGGGACAAACCATTCGTGCAACTGGAGACCACCCGAGGATGCTTCAACACTTGTGCCTTCTGCGTAAGCGGAGGCGAAAAGCCCGTTCGTGCTTTGCCAATTGACACCATCCGACAAAGGTTGGACACTATCCACCAGCACGGAATCAAGAATGTACGCGTATTGGATCGCACTTTCAACGCCAATCCCCGTCATGCAAAAGAACTCCTGAACCTCTTCTTGGAATATCATCCTCACATCCGCTTCCATCTGGAAATCCATCCGGCTCTGATGAACGATGCATTGAAATCCGAATTGATACGGATGCCCAAAGGACTGCTCCATTTGGAAGCAGGCATACAAAGTCTGCGGGAACCCGTATTGCAACAATGCCGGAGAATGGGGAAATTGGCTGACGCTATGGAAGGGCTGAAATTCCTATGCTCACAAAGCAACTTGGACACTCATGCCGACTTGATAGCCGGCCTTCCCCTCTATCGGTTGGAGGACATATTGGAAGACATCCACACCTTAACCTCCTATTGCACCGGAGAAATCCAATTGGAGTTGCTCAAACTTCTGCCAGGCACAGAAATGCGGATGCGGGCGGAAGAATTGGGCATCCGTTATTCGCCTCTCCCTCCTTACGAAGTGTTGCAAACAAACGAATGTACAACCGCCGAATTACAAACGGCAAGGCAACTTTCACGCTTGCTCGATGCGTTTTACAACACACCGGCATGGCAAGAACTTACCCGTACATTGATACTGAACGAAGAAGGTTTCCTCCTTCAATTCCTGGATTATCTGAACAAAAGAAACCTGACAGACCAGCCTATGAGTCTGGAAAAACGCGGTTTGGTACTTTATGAATATTGTCAGAAGCATCATCCCCAATACCAGATTCAAGCAAGCATTGCATGGATTGAAGCCGGCATGTCATTGAAGAAAAAACCAGCCGAACGGGTCAAGACAAAGCATCAGACACCCCCGGACGCTTGGGAAATCCTGGAAGGCACGTACAAAGAGGAGTTACGCCTCTGCTTCCTTCCCATCGACGCAGAAGGGACATCTGGCTACTGGTTCGGATTCGAAGCAGAAAGCCAACGGACAACTCCCGTATTCAAAGCAAAAACATCCCCCAATCATGACTAACATATTTGAAACCAAAGAATACCGCATTGATTATCATCAAGCCGTACAACACCTTCTGAACCAACTCACGACAGAAAAGGTAATCCTGACTGAAGCGGATTTCCGCCAACTGCTCGCCTCCGAGAACAGCCACCTTTTCCTCCTGACAAAAGACAATGACATAGCAGGGATGCTGACCGTTGGCACTTATTACAGCCCTACCGGCAAGAAGGCATGGATAGAGGACGTTGTAGTAGACGAAAAATACCGCGGGAAAGGTTATGGCAAGTTATTGGTAGAGCACGCCATCCAATTCGTCAAAGCCCAACGAATCCCCTTGCTGATGCTTACTTCCAATCCTAAACGAATCATAGCTAACAAACTCTATCCTCAAATGGGATTCGAAAGGAAAGAAACCAACGTATATCGGATGAAACAACGTTTTACGAGTGACAATTCAATGCTTTGCGAGTGATAACTCAATGCTTTACGAAAGAGAGTCCAACCTATTTGTACAAGCAAGTCGAACGGAACCAATAAAAAAGAAAAGGAGAAAGTTTTCGCTTTCTCCTTTTCTTTGTACCCAGACCCGGGGTCGAACCGGGATGGAAGTGAATCCACTGGTGTTTGAGACCAGCGCGTCTACCGATTCCGCCATCTGGGCAAATCGCAAAAACATCGAAACTCTCCTACTTCTGTACCCAGACCCGGGGTCGAACCGGGATGGAAGTGAATCCACTGGTGTTTGAGACCAGCGCGTCTACCGATTCCGCCATCTGGGCATCTTCAGGAAACAGGATTGTTTCTTTTTGCGGTGCAAAGGTACTACTTTTTTATATTCACACAAATTTTTTACCGCTTTTTCTTCAAAAAAAGTATTTATATCATCAATAAATACAAACAGAACAGGGAAAATCAAAAAATAAGGTATATATTAGCAGAAAAATTATTTGCACCGATCATGATGAATTCAAACAACTATTGCGTCATTATGGCAGGAGGCATAGGGAGCCGCTTTTGGCCGTACAGCAGAAAGCATCTCCCCAAACAGTTCCTCGACTTCTTCGGAACCGGACAAAGCCTCATCCAACTGACGTACGCAAGATATGGAAGGGTTATCCCCAAACAGAACATTTTCATTATCACCAACGAGCGATACAAGGAACTGGTCCTTCAGCAACTACCCGAACTGGACGAAAGCAACGTCCTGCTGGAGCCTACCCGAAGAAACACGGCTCCCTGCATTGCATGGGCATCCATGCACATCCAGAAACTGAATCCGGAAGCCAACATCATCGTCGCTCCGGCCGACCATTTGATTCTGAAGGAAGGAGAATTCATTGAAGCGCTCGAAAAGGGGCTTGAGTTCGTTGAAAAAACGCCCCAGCTGCTTACACTCGGCATCAAGCCCAACCGTCCGGAAACAGCCTATGGCTATATACAGATAGACGAGCAGGAGCAGGGTGACTTCTATCAGGTGAAAGCATTCATCGAAAAGCCGGAATTGGAATTCGCCAAAGTCTTCCTCGAAAGCGGTGAATTCTATTGGAACTCGGGTATCTTCCTCTGGAATGTCAAGACTATCTTACAGGCTTTCAGCGATATTATGCCGGAGATATATCAAAAGATACAACAAGGTGAAGACGGCTTCGCATCTTGTCCAAGCATATCCATCGACTACGGCATCATGGAAAAAGCCAGCAACGTTTCCGTTCAGTTGTGCGACTTCGGATGGGCCGACCTCGGCACCTGGGAATCCTTGCACGACGCCATGCCCAAGGACGAGCGACAGAATGCCAGCATCAATGGAGACACCTTATTATATAATTGCCACAACAACATGATAGCTGTTCCTAATGGGAAGCTGGTCGTACTCCAAGATTTAGAGAACTATCTGGTCGCCGATACGGACAACGTGCTGTTGGTTTGCAAGAAGGACAACGAAGGGGCCATTCGGAAATACGTGAATGACGTGCAAGTCAAATTAGGCGACAATTACATTTGACACAATAAAAAAGAGGGCGTACTTGAATGCGCCCTCTTCTTATATTATAATAAAGGAAGAAGATTACTTTGCACTGCTTTCCCATGCTTCATTGATAGCCTTTGCTATCGCAACGAATTCTTCACTTGAAAGCTGCAATTTCGGATTGGAGAACAACATATCTGATTCCTTTTGGATAGGTATCAGATGGATGTGTGCATGAGGCACTTCAAGACCGATAACGGCCTCGCCCACCTTCTTGCAAGGGAATGCCTTTTGAATAGCCAGCGCTACACTCTTGGCAAACACATGCATCGCAGCCACCTCCTGGTCTTCCAAATCAAAGATATAATCCACTTCACGCTTGGGCACAACCAGCGTATGACCTTTCACCAACGGATTGATGTCAAGAAACGCATAAAACTGGTCATTCTCCGCTACCTTGTAGCTTGGAATTTCACCCGCAATAATTCTACTGAAAATTGTTGCCATATAAATATAGAATAAAAACAGGCAGACCCTAACCATGCAGGCCTGCCCATCAGTTAAAACGAAATGTTCAAAACTTCAAGACTGATTTTTCCTTGCGGAATGGTAATTTCAGCGATATCACCCACCTTCTTGCCAAGCAAGCCCTGTGCAATCGGAGTATTCACCGAAATCTTGCCTTCCTTCAAGTTGGCTTCGCTTTCAGCTACCAGCGTGTAAGCCATCTTCATACCAGTCTTCACATTCTTCAGTTCCACCTTAGTAAGAATCTGTACAGTATCTGCTTTCAACTTCGATGTATCGATAATCTTCGCATCGCCGATGGTAGCCTTCAGCTGACTGATTTTCATTTCAAGCATTCCCTGAGCTTCCTTTGCGGCATCGTATTCCGCATTTTCCGACAAGTCACCCTTATCACGGGCTTCGGCAATCGCCGCCACCACTTTCGGACGTTCAACGGCTTCCAAGTACTTCAGTTCTTCAACCAGTTTCTTGTAACCTTCTTCTGACATATAAGCCATATTATTCCTCCTTTAAAAATTTATGTTTGTTTTTCATTATCACATAAAATAAAAAGAATTCCGACACGTCATGTCGGAACCCCTTTTTCTTCCATTTGTTGGCAAAGATAAGTTTTTATTTGATATGGGACAAATTTAGTATGAACTTTTTAAGTTTTGTCCACATTCAATACTTCTTTATTACAGCAACTTAACGATTGCTTCTTCTATATTTTCAACATTTTCACCTCGTGCCTTGAGTTCATTGTCACGTCCCATCAAGAAGATGGAAGGCAGAGCGGTTACGTTGTACAAGGATACAAATTTGGAATATTGTCCGTTAGCATCACGTACACAAATCCACGGAAGTTTGTCTGCTGAAGTTTTCCAGAAATGTTCGTTGGCATCGAGCGAAATCTGATAGACTTCAAAACCTCTGTCGCTATACTTATTATAAAGTTCACGCAAGGCCAGATTGTGGGCAGGAGCCATGGCATCATCATAAATCATGAAATCAATCAATACCACCTTTCCTTTCAGGTCTGTAAGGCGACGTACGTTTCCTTTTATATCCCTCAATTCAATATCAATAGTGCTGGCTTCCTTTATCAGTTCGGCAGGGATGGTCATTTCAGTCTCTTGAGGAACACGGGTATTCTTCAAGCCCTTGATTACCATATTATAAAGGTTGCGCGAACGGTCGGCATGCGGATAAGCATTGTTCAAGCTGGTGGCCACTGCCTGGAAACACTTGATATCCTCCTTATTGCTCATCGGATCGAACAACATATAGCCGTTCAACGACTGAAAGAGAGCAAAATAGGCATAAGTAGAATTCGGAGCCTTGAAGATGTATTCCCGTTTCACCTTATCCTTGTAGCTGTTCACCATGGATGCAAGGCTGTCATTGGCTATGCCGACAGGAATATCCCGATTCTGCCCCAGACGATCCACTTTCTGTTGGAGAGCGACCTGCAACAGTACCAGTTCCTTTATCTTCTGGTTGTTATCAGAACCCTCAATCGCATAATTAGTATCAAATGCATCGAATGCCGAATGAATGGTAATCGTTTCAATTGAATCGACTGCGAAGTTGATTACCTTTCCTTCCATGCGCAAACGATAGAATTCAGGTGATTCCGGACGTGTTTCTGCAAAGTTAAAACTACCATTACTACCCAACTTCACCGAGTCAAGCATGACAATGCCACCGATACCCGACTTCTCGAAATAAAGTGTTTTGTCTTCAGCGCCACTTACGCTTCCTTGTACCTTAAATTTAGGAGTGTTGTCGCAAGCATTCAAGCACACCATCAGGAGCGCAAGCAATAAATACAAATTCTTCTTCATTTTATATAAAGTATGTTTTCCAGTTTTTCTATTTCGCTGCAAAGATACGCCTTTTCGTCATTCTTCAAAGCATTTGGATGCGTTCTTGAACGTTAAAATGAAAAAAAACTGCAATAAAAATAACTTTTTACCTCATTTACACCCATTTAGAAGAATAAATACCTATCTTTGCACGAATTTTAGACGAAATTTATTAATTACAATTTTTTATGATCAATCCAATTGTTAAGACGATCGAGCTTCCTGATGGAAGAACCATCACGCTCGAAACGGGAAAGCTGGCAAAACAGGCAGACGGTTCTGTGATGCTTCGCATGGGTAACACCGTGCTCTTGGCGACTGTTTGTGCAGCAAAAGATGCAGTTCCCGGTACAGATTTCATGCCGCTTCAGGTAGAGTACAAAGAAAAATATTCAGCATTCGGACGCTTCCCGGGTGGCTTTACCAAGAGAGAAGGCAAGGCATCGGATTACGAAATCCTCACTTGCCGTTTGGTAGACCGCGCTTTGCGTCCTTTGTTCCCAGACAACTTCCACGCAGAAGTTTATGTAAACATCATCCTGTTCTCAGCCGATGGCGTTGATATGCCGGATGCTTTGGCAGGTTTGGCCGCTTCGGCCGCTCTCGCCGTTTCTGACATTCCGTTCAACGGACCTATCTCAGAAGTACGCGTAGCACGCATCGATGGCCAGTTCGTTATCAACCCGACTTTCGCACAACTTGAAAAGGCCGACATGGACTTGATGGTAGCAGCCACTTATGAAAACATCATGATGGTGGAAGGCGAAATGAACGAAGTGAGCGAACAAGACTTGCTCGAAGC
>JAFVTL010000093.1 GCA_017503235.1 Bacteroidaceae bacterium
CGAACATCACACCCAACTTGTCGTCAAAATAGCGGTCACCATACGTCAAGCCTAAGTTAAGCTGCATCTTGTCGGCCACCCAGTTGTATCCGCTTCCGGCGGTAGCATTCAATACTCTTTTATAAGGTGTATTCTTTGTCACAAGATTGATGGTTCCCCCGATTGCATCACCGTCCATATCACTGGTCACCACCTTGCTCACTTCGATAGTTTGTACCATATCCGCCGGAATCAAGTCGAGCTGCACATTGCGTGTATCGCCCTCGGCCGAAGGAATGCGGTTGCCGTTCACGGTCACGGAAGTCAAGTCGGCACTGGTACCTCTAACCTGACCGAAGCGGGCTTCACCCATATCGTATTGCACATTGATACCATTGATGCGTTTCAGGGCATCTCCGATATTGGAATCCGGGAACTTTCCCACTTGGTCGGCAGATACCACATTGGTTACTCCCATTCCATTTTTTTGCATATTGATGGCTTTGCGTTGTCCGCTGAAAGCCCCTTTTACGACCACTTCCTGCAATTCAACCCCTTCGCTCATCACAATGTCCTTCTCCGTAGTCTTTCCGTCACCGACGGTCATTTTCATCACCATCGTTTCATAGCCCACGTAGGTCACGCGTACCGTATAAGTACCCGGTTTCAAGTTCGGCAACGTGTAGAAACCATTGATGTCACTGACCACCCCCGTCTTCAAGTCCTCGATGTAGATGGTTGCTCCCGGCAGGGTTTGCTTCTCGTTATCAATCACACGACCGTGAATGGCACCGTTTCGGGGTAATACCCCATTTTCATCAGCGACGGCATTTCCTGAGAAACCCGTCAGAAGCAGCATCAATGACACTGCCCGTACAATCTTTTTCATTTTTCTATTTGCGTTAAAAATTAACGCTGCAAAGGTAGAGGCATCAGATTTCAAAAGTATGACAAGGTTGTTATGTTTCTTTTCCAAAGTTGTTTCAAGAAAAAATCCTTGCGATATATCACATACAGCAAGGATTCAAACAATTTATTGTGAAGAATTTACGCCATTATCAAGCGTAAACATGCAAAAAATGTTTATAACTATTCTACTTTCCTATAA
The DNA here is from genome assembly GCA_017503235.1 of Bacteroidaceae bacterium. GTDB lineage: Bacteria > Bacteroidota > Bacteroidia > Bacteroidales > Bacteroidaceae > Phocaeicola. The sequence continues at coordinate 1,088 of JAFVTL010000093.1, forward strand.
ACAATACCACAAAATTATACTACGTATTTGTCAGAATGATTTCAGTCAAGTTACATTTTCTTTACCTTCTATAGGCAATACTGTCAACTGTTTTTTGATGATTTGACGGAAAGAAAGGATGATTTTGGAATGTGACAGACCGACAGGTTTCAGCTTTTCATGAATAATGGTAAGCAAGTGGTCATTATTACGGGCATGGACTTTGATGAAGAAATCGAAGGGCTCGTTGGTGCAATGACATTCCACTACTTCGGGTATTTGCTCCAAAGCTTCTACTGCCTTATCAAACGGGACATCTTCTTTAAGATACAATCCGATATAGGCGCATGTCTCGTAACCTATTTGGGTAGGGTCTATCTGATACGCTGCACCTTGCAGCACTCCCATTGCGCTGAGACGTGCCACGCGTTGATGAATGGCCGTACCTGACACTCCACAAGCCCGTGCCACTTCAAGGAATGGCACACGGGCATTTTCTGACAACATCCGGAGAATGACTTCATCCATCTTATCCAGTTGATAATTTTCCATACGTTTCTTCCTCTTTCAATGATTTTCTTCCGCAAATTTATTCTTTTTTTTGTTGCAAATCATACACCCCAACTGAAAATATCGGCATGGCGAAACCATTTTTTTATTCCAGCCGGTGCAGGAACGGGGATGCAACAACACGCCTGACCCGCTCGAATGGATGGTTACGGGCACAAGCGACAAAAACTTCATTCGCTTGTCGCTCACGGCGTAAGGAGGCAATGTCGATGTCGGCAACAGCGATTTGTCCGTCGAGTGAAAAACGTCTGGTCTTGCTGACGAGTTTCCCGTTTTCATAGATGATGCCATTACCGCCAAACACCACATCGGCGGTTGACTCTCCGAATCCTGATGAACTATATACATAGCCCGAACAAGTGCGAAGGGACTGATCGGTCAAGAGCGAACAAAGATAATCGTGCTTTCCCGAACATTCATCGGATGCCGAAAGATTGAAGATGACATCTGCTCCGTTCATGGCCAGACAGGAACTGGGTGGAATCGGTGCCCAAAGGTCTTCGCAAAGCTCGATGCCGAAGTTTCCCGCAGGAGTACAGAACACCAAATCGTTTCCCAATGGAACGAGCTGCTGATGAAGGATTGTTTCTTTTACATCGCAGCAGCAGGCAGAAACAAACCAGCGCTTTTCTTGAAACTCCCTGTAATTGGGCAGATAACTCTTGGACACCACACCAAGAATTCGCCCTCCTTGCAGGACAACAGCCGTATTCAGCAACAGACTTTCCACCGCAAAGGGCATTCCGACAATCACGATGATCTCTTGCTGCAAGGTGGCATCAGCAATCTGACGCAATGACTGCATGGCACCGTGAAGCAGTGTTTCTTGGAAGAACAAGTCACCACAAGAATATCCCGTAATACACAGTTCCGGGAATACGATGACTTGCACTTCCATGCTTACAGCTTCGTTTACACACCGAATGATTTCGGAGGCATTGAAGTCACAGTCCGCCACCCTTACTTTGGGAACGGCAGCAGCTACTTTCATAGACACCCGGATTAATTATCGGATAAACAGCAATTCCCTATATTTGGGTAATGTCCACATTTGATTGTCCACAATCAATTCCAACTTGTCGATGTGGTAGCGTATTTCTTCCAGCATCGGAGCAATACGGTCATGATAGGCTACAGCTTTTTCACGTTCATTTCCA
>JAFVTL010000023.1 GCA_017503235.1 Bacteroidaceae bacterium
ACAAATGGTGGGTGATGCCTGAATCGGGTAGCTATCCTGGTGATGTGACGGTGAGCGATGCCGACAAATCACAAGCCTCATTGACACTTCCTGCCGATGCCTCCGGACACACTATCCACGTGATTTGCGAAGTGACCGACACCGGCGTTCACACACTGAAGGCTTACCGACGAGTGATTATCACGGTGAAATAACATACTATGATGAAAAAGATTCTTGTAGCAATTACCTTGCTCATATCATCCATCTATGTTTCTGCCCAAACTCGCGTGGTTATCTTGAGCGACTTTCCGCCGGTGGATGTAGTGCCGGGTGGCATGGGCTTTGGTGATGCCGACAAACGTAGCGATTCGGACGATATGCAATCCATGGTGCGCTTTTTGCTCTACACCAACGAATTCGATGTGGAAGGATTGGTGGCTACTTCGGCTACATTTGCCAACCAAGCCAACAAGCAAAACATCCACGACATCTTGTACCTCTACGATGCCGTGGACGAGCATTTGCGCAAGCACGACGAGCGCTATCCTACGGCCAAACAACTGAAGAAAGTAACGTGGCAAGGGCGTTCGGGCACTTGGGGAAAGAAAGCTGAAGAGATTGTAGGCGATGGAAAAGCAAGTGAAGCCTCCAAGCAGATAGCCCGATTGCTGAAGAAAAGAGACAAGCGACACGTATGGTTTTGCGTATGGGGAGGCTCGGTCGATTTGGCACAAGCCCTTTGGCTATTGGAAAACCAACTTAGCACCAAGCGTTTTCAAGAAGTGCTTGCCAAGGTACGCGTTTATCTGATAGGCCTGCAAGACGGTAGCGGCCAATGGATGCTGGACAGGTATCCCGACCTGTTTGCCATTGTATCCCAGCACAACTATATGGGTATGTTCAACAATGCACATGGCGCCGACCAATCATTGGCCGATTTGAATTGGATAAACCGTCACATCCGTAAAGGACATGGCTTGTTGGGCGCTGTTTATCCCGAATCGGGTTTCTATCCCGAACATCCGGGAGTGTGGGAAGGCGATTCGCCCTCATTCCTTTATTTGGTTAGCGATGCATTGGGCATAAGCGATGCCGAGAAACCGTGGCAAGATAGTTGGGGAGGGAAGTTTGTCCAACCCGACAAGGCAAAGAATCATTGGTTTGATGCACCTGGAGGAGGCATGCACGTATATAAGTGGCGAAAAGCGGTGCAAGACGATTTTGCCAAACGAGCCGATTGGATGTTGCCATAAAACGAATGGGGGTGTGTTCGAACACACCCCCATTCGTTTTATGATGATTGATTAGCAATTCCCTTGAAACTGGTTAATCAGGATGGAAATGTTAGCCATGAACAGACGGGCGGAAATGGCCAACAGAATGATACCGAAGAACTTACGTATCATATAGATACCGCCTTTCCCCAACAGGCGTTCCACCTTGTCGGTAAGCGTCAACACCACATACACCCATATCATATTCAGCACCAAGGCAATGATGATGTTCAACGGAGCATACTCGGCGCGGAGTGAAAGCAAAGTCGTGAACGAACCGGCTCCTGCCAACAACGGAAATACCAAAGGTACCAAAGTGGCTTCCTTGATAGGTCCTTGATTCTTGAAAATCTCGACATCAAGAATCATTTCAAGCGCCAACAGGAAGATGACAAATGCACCTGCCACCGCAAAGGAAGCGATATCCACCTGGAAGAGCTTCAGCACCATATCGCCGGCATAGAAGAAACCAAACATCAGAGAGAACGAAATCAGGGTTGCCTTTACCGCATCTACCCTACGGCCTTTCTGTTTCAAATCCAAAATAATGGGAATAGAGCCGATAATGTCTATTACCGCAAACAGCACAATGAATGCGCTGACCAATTCTTGAAAATTAAATGTAGCAAACATAGTTATTAAGGTTATCCGAATGCAAAGATACAATAAAGAAACGATAAAAAACAATAAAAGCATCGCCTTTCTAACCAATATTTGTATCAGTTTCTATATATTTGTATGTTAAAATCTTACTTAACGAATATTAAAAAAAACGCAATGGAAACCACCATGTACGATACTCTCCTCCAACTGCCTCTATTTCAAGGCTTGTGCAAGGACGACCTGACTACCATCATCGAAAAGGTAAAGTTACACTTCCTGAACTATGAAGCGGGCGAAACCTTCATCCGAAAAGGCGAGAAATGCGACAAGTTCGTCTTTCTGCTCAGCGGTACAATCAAGCTGGAAGCTGAAGAGCCCACCTATACATTGTCCGAAACAATAGAAGAACCGGGAGTCATCGAGCCTCAATCCTTGTTCGGGATTCAAACCATCTACACTGCCAACTACCTAACAATCGCACCCAGCAAATTGTTGACCATTGACAAAAGCTTCGTCCTTCAGGAACTGATGAATTATGAAATATTCAGATTGAACTATCTGAACATCCTGAGCAGCCGCATCCAAATGGCAAACCAAAAGTTATGGAATGCCCGCATAGGCACCATGAGAGAAAAGTTCATCAACTTCATCCAAGCACGATGCCAAAAGCCACGAGGTGAAAAGGTCCTCCGAATCACCATGAAGGACTTGGCATTCCTGACAAACGAACCGACCCTCAAAGTGTCGCAATTGCTGAACGGATTGCAGAAAGAAGGACTCATCCAACTAAGTAGAAAGGAAATCTATATCCCCGCCTTTGAAAAGTTACTATAAGAACCGGCGATATAAAGTTTTTTCATTAACTTTGTCATCCAAATAAGCTACCAATGACAGATATTACAAATCCGTTTCTGACGGTTCATCATACCCCGCATCAAACCTTTCCGTTTCACCTGCTCGAAGCCGGTCACTACGAACCGGCCATCCGAAAAGGTATCGAAGAACAAAACAAGGAGATTGATGCCATCATCAACAATCCCGACCCCGCCAATTTCCAGAACACCATTGTTGCATTGGAAAAGTCGGGAAGCCTGTTAGGGAAAGCAAGCGCCCTATTGGGCAATCTGCTCAGTGCAGAGACCAACGACGAGCTTCAAGCCGTTGCTGAGAAAATGATGCCTTTGCTCACCGAACACAGCAACAACATCACGCTGAACGAAAAACTTTTTGCCCGCATCAAGGAAGTATACGACAACGTTGATAAAGCAATGCTTTCCGTCGAAGAAAACATGCTTTTAGAGCAGACAAAACGTAGTTTTATCCGATGCGGTGCGAACCTTTCAGAAAAGAACAAAGAAGAATTCAGAAAAACGTCAGCAGAACTGAGCCTAAACACCTTGAAGTTTTCACAAAATCTGCTGAAAGAGAAAAACGCATACGAACTGGCATTGACCGAAGAACAACTGGAAGGATTGCCCGAAAGCGCCATTTCAGCCTACGCACAAACCGCCCAGGAGAAGGGAAAGGAAGGCTATATCGTCACCCTACAGGCACCCAGCTACGTGCCCTTCATGAAATATGCCAAGAACCGGGAGTTGCGCAAGGAGCTGTACATGGCATACAACACCCAATGCACCCACGACAATGAATTCAACAATCTGGAGATAGTCAAGACGTTGGTCAACCTCCGGTTGAAGCGCGCCCAATTGTTGGGATTCTCCACCGCCGCCGATTATGTTCTGAAAGAACGGATGGCGGAATCCAGTGAAAACGTCTACCAGCTCCTCAATCAATTGCTGGAAGCCTACACACCTACCGCCCGTCAAGAGGTGGAAGAGGTCAAAGCCCTGGCACAAGAGGAAGAAGGCAAGGACTTCGAACTCATGCCTTGGGATTGGGCCTACTATTCAGAGAAACTGAAGGAAAAGAAATACAGCCTCAACGAAGAAGAGCTGCGCCCCTACTTCGAGCTCAGCCAAGTCATAGAAGGAGTATTCGGCTTGGCCACCCGTCTATATGGCATTACATTCAAGGAAAACAAGGACATCCCCGTCTATCATCCCGATGTGAAAGCATACGAAGTCTATGACAAGGACGAGCGCTTTCTGGCCGTATTGTACGCAGACTTTTACCCACGTGCAAGCAAGCGTTCAGGAGCCTGGATGACCTCCTACAAGGAACAATGGAAAGACGTAGAAGGAGATAGCCGTCCTCACGTATCGGTCACCATGAACTTCACCAAGCCATCGGCCGACAAACCGGCTCTGCTTACCTTCTCGGAAGTAAACACGTTCCTACACGAATTCGGCCATGCCCTTCATGGCATGTTTGCCGACACGACTTATCAGAGTTTGAGTGGCACCAATGTATATTGGGACTTTGTGGAACTTCCTTCGCAAATCATGGAGAACTTTGCCATTGAAAAGGAATTTCTGAACACCTTTGCCAAACATTATCAGACAGGCGAAGCAATACCCGACGAACTGATACAACGAATTGTCGATTCGTCCAACTTCAACGTTGCCTATGCCTGCTTGCGACAACTGAGCTTCGGATTGCTTGACATGGCATGGTACACTCGCACAGAACCTTTCGAAGGCGACGTCCGAACCTATGAGAAAGAAGCCTGGAAACAGACACAGATATTGCCCGACATAGCCGACACCTGCATGAGTGTACAATTCTCGCACATCATGGCCGGTGGATATGCAGCCGGATACTACAGCTACAAATGGGCGGAAGTGCTCGATGCCGACGCTTTCTCGCTATTCAAAGAAAAAGGAATTTTTAATACAGAAACAGCAAACTCTTTCCGCAAGAATGTGTTGTCTAAAGGAGGAACCGAACACCCCATGACACTTTACAAGCGATTCCGGGGAAAGGAACCCAGCATCGACGCCTTGCTGAAAAGAAACGGCATCATTACAAAAGGAGAACAACCATGAAACTGAAGCATATTCTATATCTGTTATGCGCCCTCCCCTTCCTTTGGGGATGCAACGAAGAAGACGACATCGACGAAATCTTCGTAAGCGGCACCTGGAAAGTGGTCAACTACTTTACCAAAGCCAATTGGGAAAAGCGAAACGGAGAACCCGTATACAAAAAGGATACCAACGAAGGTGTAGAAGCATTGGAAGCCATAGGAACCTTCACCTTGACCTTCAATGATGACGGAACCTTCAGCGGAAGTATGCAAAACGCCACTTTCGACGGAAACTGGGAGGCAAGCGGAAAGGAAAGAACTATCCGAATGAGCTTCAAGGGAAATCCGAACACTTCATCCCGACTCAACAAAGAGTTCGTCGAGGCCTTGAAAAATGCATACCACTACCAAGGAGACAGCAAAGTATTGTTACTGGCTCCTGAAGACAAAAGAAGTTTCATCCAACTAAGACATTTATAACACTACATGGACACTACAAACGAAAAACAGCTGAAAGTCGACAAACGCTATATACGCATGGCAAGTATCTGGGCAGGCAATTCCTATTGTACCAGACGCCAGGTAGGAGCCTTGATTGTAAAGGACCAGATGATTATCTCTGACGGATACAACGGCACTCCATCAGGATTTGAGAACATCTGCGAAGACGAAAACAACGTCACCAAGCCTTATGTCCTTCATGCGGAAGCCAACGCCATCACCAAGATTGCCCGTTCAAGCAATAGCAGCAACGGAGCAACCATGTACGTCACCGCCTCCCCTTGCATCGAGTGCGCCAAACTCATCATCCAAGCAGGCATCAAGCGTGTCGTCTATTCGGAAAAATATCGCTTGGAAGACGGTTTGGACCTGTTAAGAAGAGCCAACGTCGAAGTCGTGTATATCAATCCCAATGAATAACCCTGAAGAAATATAAACATGGAGAAAAATAAATCTTCCCGTTTCCTGCCAATCATCATGGCCGTATGCATCATCATCGGCATTCTTGTAGGAGTCTTCTATACAAACCACTACTCAGGAAACAAGACCAATATCATCGGCACTTCTTCCAATAAAATCAACGCCTTACTCCGCATCGTAAGCGACCAATATGTCGATACCATTGACATCGACCAAGTGGTGGAAGGCGCCATGCCCAAGATTCTGACCGAATTGGACCCTCACTCCTCTTATATCCCCGCCCAAAAGCTGGAAGCCGTCAACGACGA
>JAFVTL010000004.1 GCA_017503235.1 Bacteroidaceae bacterium
CAATTAACTGCACCAATACTTCTGTATCCGTTTCACTTCTAAATGTATATCCCTTGAGTTTCAATTTATCCTTCAAATCAGCATAGTTCTCAATGATTCCATTATGTATCAAGGCTAAGTTGCCCGAAGTCGAATAATGAGGATGGGCATTGGCCTGACAAGGTTCTCCGTGAGTAGCCCATCGAGTATGGGCAATACCTATATTTCCACTGACATCTTTCTCTGCCACAAATTCCTCCAAGTTGTGTACTTTTCCTTTGGTCTTGTACACGTTTAATTCACCATCAGCGTTAATCATTGCGACTCCCGCACTGTCATAGCCCCGGTATTCAAGCCTTTTCAAGCCCTTAATAAGAATAGGATAAGCTTCTCGCTTACCTATATATCCAACGATACCACACATAAATTGACTACTTTTTAATGAATAATATGATTGATAAATGAAACAAATAGAGGATTAGGATGAAGCACCGTACCGGTATATTCCGGATGAAACTGTACACCCACATACCAACGGCAGGCTGGCACCTCTACAATCTCCACCAACCCATTGTCGGGATTGATACCGCTACATGTCATTCCTGCCTTTTCAAAATCCTGACGAAACACATTGTTGAATTCATACCGGTGGCGATGGCGTTCCATAATGTATTGACGCCCGTATGAAATATGTGCTTTAGAATGAAGCGTCAATTGACAAGCATAAGCACCCAACCGCATCGTTCCGCCCATTTGCGTCACACTTTTTTGCTCCTCCATCATATCGATAACCGGATATGGAGTCTGAGGATTAGTCTCGCTACTGTCAGCATCCTTATATCCAAGAACATTACGTGCATATTCCACTACCATCATTTGCATACCCAAGCAAATACCAAGTGTAGGCTTATCGGTTGTACGACAATATTCAGCCGCAACTATTTTTCCTTCTATACCTCGTGAACCGAATCCCGGGCATATGATGACTCCATCCATGCAAGCCAATTGTTCTGCAACTGTTTCGTGAGTAAGTCCTTCACTTTGAACAAAGTGAGTCTTCACGATGCAATCATTATAGGTGCCAGCCTGTGACAGACATTCCAGAATAGACTTGTAGGCATCCTGTAAATCGTATTTTCCTACAAGAGCAACGTGGACGATGCGTTGTGCCTTGGCTCTCCGCTCCAAGAAACGGTGCCATGCAGTAAGGTCTGCTTCACCAATTACGTCCATGCCAAATTTCTTCAATATCACTTGGTCGAGTTGTTGCGCAGCCATACGCAAGGGAACTTCATAAATGGATGGCATATCAATACTCTGTATCACACAATCTTTGTCCACGTTACAAAAGCCCGCCACCTTATCCAAAAGACTACGGTTCAATTCATGTTCCGCACGGAGTACAAGTACATCGGGTTGCAATCCCAATCCTTGTAATTCCTTCACAGAGTGTTGCGTAGGTTTCGATTTCAATTCTCCTGCCGCAGCAATATAAGGGACATAGGTGAGATGCACACAAATGGCATTCCTACCCAATTCCCACTTCAACTGACGGATAGATTCCAGAAAAGGTTGGCTTTCTATGTCACCCACCGTACCACCTATCTCTGTCACCACGAAATCATAGTTTCCGGTTTCGCCCAAAGCCAACATCCGCTGCTTTATTTCGTTCGTGATGTGCGGCACCACTTGAACGGTTTTACCCAGATAATCGCCGTTCCGTTCTTTTGTTATGACACGCTGATAGATTTTTCCCGTAGTCACATTGTTGGCACAGGAAGTCTGAATATCCGTAAAACGTTCATAGTGTCCTAAGTCAAGGTCAGTTTCACATCCATCTGCCGTAACATAACATTCGCCATGCTCGTTCGGATTCAGTGTACCGGGATCTACATTGATGTATGGATCGAATTTCTGAATCGTAATTCGGTAGCCACGCGCTTGCAACAATCTACCAATAGAGGCTGAGATAATTCCTTTACCCAAAGAACTGACCACACCTCCCGTAACAAATATATATTTTGCTTCCATTGTTCTTCTTTTGTTTATTCTAAATCCTATTACTCCCACTCTACTGTAGCTGGCGGCTTGGAAGAGATGTCATAGGTCACCCGATTTACTCCTTTCACACGATTAATAATTTCATTGCTAACTTTGGCCAAAAACTCATACGGTAAATGTGCCCAATCGGCACTCATTGCATCAGTACTGGTTACGGCACGTAAGGCAACGGCCTGTTCGTAAGTACGTTCATCACCCATCACACCTACACTCTGCACCGGAAGTAGAATAACCCCTGCTTGCCACACTTGATGATAAAGGGAAATGCCGTCCTCCGTTTGCCATTCACGGAGGGAACGGATAAAGATGTCATCGGCTTCTTGTAGAGTAACAACCTTTTCCGATGTCACTTCACCCAAAATACGTACCGCCAATCCCGGTCCCGGAAACGGATGACGTTCTATCAGATGTTCGGGCATACCGAGTTGTCTGCCCACACGGCGCACTTCATCCTTGAACAACCACTGTAGAGGTTCACACAGTTGGAGATTCATTTTCTCCGGCAGTCCACCTACATTGTGGTGACTCTTAATCACCTTTCCCGTGATATTCAGACTTTCTATCCGGTCGGGATAAATGGTTCCTTGTGCCAACCATCGGACATCCTTTATCTTACGGGCTTCTTCCTCGAACACTTCAATGAACCCCTGACCGATGATTTTCCGTTTCTTTTCCGGTTCTGACACTCCTTTCAATGCTTTATAGAACTTTTCACGAGCGTTTACTCCAATGACATTCAATCCCAAACATTCGTAGTCCTTCATGACACTCTCGAATTCGTTCTTCCGCAGCAAACCATGATCCACGAAAATACAGGTAAGACGATGACCGATGGCACGGTTAAGTAATACGGCCACAACGGAAGAATCTACACCACCCGAAAGCCCCAAGATGACACGATCATTACCTAACTGCTCCTTCAGTTGCAAAATAGTACTGTCAACAAACGATGCTGGACTCCAGTCCTGACGGCTGCCACAAATGTCTACGGCAAAATTTTTCAGCAATAAAGTTCCTTGCTCTGAATGGAATGCCTCAGGATGAAACTGCACCCCCCATAGAGGTTCCCCTTCAGCTTGATAAGCCGCATAGCGTACACGATCAGTCGAAGCAATACATCGGAAACCCTCAGGCAAAGCCGTAATGGTATCACCGTGACTCATCCACACTTGGGAACCATCATTAAATCCACTGAACAACGGATTCTTCCGTGCAAAGCAAGTCAAACGTGCACGTCCGTATTCACGGCTTCCGTCCGGCTCTACATGACCGCCATAGAGCTGTGCCATATATTGCGCTCCATAGCAAATACCCAAGATAGGGTATCGTCCTCTGATTTGCGAAAGATCTACTTGAAAGGCTTCATCCGCATATACACTATAAGGTGAGCCGGAAAGAATCACACCTATCACATCCGGATCATCATGCGGAAAGCGATTGTAGGGAACTATTTCGCAAAATGTATCCAACTCGCGCAACCGCCTTCCGATAAGCTGGGTAGTCTGTGAGCCAAAATCAAGAATAATGATTTTCTGTTGCATATACCTGATATTACAATTAATTACTATTGATATTCATTCCAGGACTGGATAGCCAAATCTTCCACTTTCATCGAGCAGAACGCACCAATAAAAGCACTCGCTAAACGGGCATTGGTTATCAGTGGAATGTTCAAATCGATGGACGAACGACGAATCTTATAACCATTATCCAACTCACTAGAAGATAGATTCTTGGGGATGTTCACCACCATGTCTATCTCTTTCCGGTGCAACAAGTCGAGTGCTTGTGGAGTTCCTTCTTCGCTTGGCCAATAGACACGGACACTTTTCACTCCGTTTTCTTCAAGGAAAGCTGAAGTACCTCCAGTGGCATACAAGGTGAATCCTTGCTGTTGCAGCATACGGGCAGCTTCCAGCATATCCACTTTCTGCTTGGGGGCTCCAGTGCTAAGCAGGATTCCTTTTTGCGGAATACGATAACCTACCGATAGCATCGCTTTCAATAAGGCACAAGAAGTGTCCTGTCCCAGGCATCCCACCTCACCCGTCGATGCCATATCTACCCCCAATACGGGATCGGCATTCTGCAAACGGTTAAAAGAAAACTGACTGGCTTTGATACCCACATAATCCAAATCGAACAAATTCTTGTCCGGCTTTTGAACCTCCATGCCCAGCATTACCCGAGTTGCCAATTCTATCAGATTCAGCTTAAGTACCTTGCTTACAAACGGGAAAGACCGCGAAGCACGCAAATTGCATTCTATCACCTTGATATCATTGTCGCGGGCAAGGAACTGGATGTTGAACGGACCGGAAATGTTCAGCTCCTTGGCTATACGGCGACTGATTCGTTTGATACGTCGCATGGTTTCCACGTAAAGTTTCTGTGGCGGGAACTGAATGGTGGCATCACCGCTATGCACACCGGCATATTCGATGTGTTCACTGATAGCGTATGCTATGATTTCACCTTCTCGGGCTACGGCATCCATTTCTACTTCTTTGGCATGTTCGATAAAACGGCTCACCACCACCGGATGCTGTTTCGACACATTAGCAGCCAATGCCAGAAAGCGTTCCAGTTCTTCGTTGTTGGAACATACATTCATGGCTGCACCACTCAACACATACGATGGGCGTACCAGTACAGGGAAACCAACTTCCTGAACGAATGCCTGAATGTCTTCCAACGAAGTCAATGCACGCCATTCCGGTTGATCTACTCCAATCGTATCAAGCATCGCAGAGAATTTATCCCGATCTTCTGCCCTGTCAATATTTTCGGCTGATGTCCCTAAAATACTTACACCTTGTGCATCGAGACGGAGAGCCAGATTGTTCGGTATCTGACCGCCTGTACTTACAATAACTCCATACGGATTTTCCAATTCCAGAATATCTAAAACACGTTCGAATGTCAGTTCGTCAAAATAGAGACGGTCGCAAATATCATAATCCGTACTGACGGTTTCCGGATTGTAGTTGATCATCACACTACGCCAACCTTCTTTGCGGATGGTATTCAACGCCTGTACGCCACACCAATCAAATTCAACACTGGAACCAATTCGATAAGCACCGCTTCCCAATACCACTACCGATTTTTTATCGCCTAAATAATCCACGTCGCTTTCAGTACCATTATAGGTTAGGTAAAGATAGTTGGTCTGTGCCGGATATTCAGCCGCCAACGTATCAATCTGTTTCACTACAGGAAGAATCCCCACCCGTTTACGTAATTCTCGGATTTTCTGAGCAGCATTTTCGCCACTCATCACTGTATCCAATCCGATGGCACGAGCAATCTGGAAATCAGAGAAACCTTGACGTTTGGCCTTACGAAGGAGAGAGCCGAAAGAAGAACTGCTCCATACACAATCATGCAATTCTATACTCGTATCCATGATGTTTTGCAGTTTCTGCAAGAACCATTTGTCTATCCTTGTAAGTTCATGGAG